>NZ_AKWZ02000006.1 GCF_000306235.2 Leptospira fainei serovar Hurstbridge str. BUT 6 | reverse complement strand
TAATAGACAGAGGTCACATTTCCTTCTTAGGTTACGTGAGTCCTGTTGAGTTTGAAGAAAATGTAGCTTAGAAAGTGTCCACTAAAACGTGACTAGGCTATTTCTGAAAGTTTTAATCCAGCGTTCTGCGTAGCAGTTTTGCCAAGGAGATTTTGGGGTGGTTTTTTTGTGTTTAATCCCCAGCCTTTCCAAATATTTAGTAAATCGTTTTCCGAATAGTGGATCGTGATCCGAAAGAAAGTAATGAACATTTTTATTCCTCGTTTCCGAATTGAAAATTTTTGAACTTTTCCTCATCCATCTTGTAGTAAGATTAGTATGAATATCGAAGTGTAAAATCTGCCTTGATCCTACGTGAAGAAAGAAAACGACTCTGAAGATTTCTTTAAAATTAGCTGAATAGACGGTGAACGTATCCGAGACAACCATGGCGTCCGCATGTAAGGCATAGAATTGTTTCCAGAGAAATCGCTTTTCGGGATCGGGCGGTCGTTTCGGAATATACTTAGAGACAGTTCGTTCAGAGATATCGTAACCGAGTTTTCGAAGTAGGCCGTGTAGTTTGGTCGCTCCCCAGATCCTGTTTTCTTTAGCGACTTTTCTGATCAGCTTGATTACTTTCCAAGGGATATTAGGTCTGCCGGGTTTCTTTCTTTTAGAGATCATTGCCCAGAAGGTTTTGAATTTACGTTTTCTCCAAGAGAGAATCGTTTTTGGTGAAACGATGATTAGCGAATCTTGCCAATTTTTAAGTAGGTAGGAAAGTAATACGATTTTGATTCTTTCGAAAGGAGTCGTATGAAACTTCTTTGTTTTACGTTTGTATGCGGTTAGTTGCGACTTAAGGAAAAGAATTTGCAGTTCAGTCCGTGATTGCACTCTGAAAGTAGTTATGAAATAGAGAAGTAGGACTTCGTTTAACAGAATGGAAAATTCAAAATACAAGTAGCGGATTCCTTTTGATTTGTGCCATTATTTGAAAATAGATAGATGATTCAAGTTGTTAGATGGGACTTTGAAAGGGATTTGACCCTATAAGGTTAACGGACACTATCTTCCGTCTACTCTAGTAATGTAAAACCGGACTTCATCTCGAAAAGTCAATTGACCGAGCTTGAGCTGCTAATCAAAATAACGTATGCCCTTTTTTCCTTTAACAAACGATTTAGTATTCAAATCGCTGTTTGTAGAAGAACCGAAACTCTTGTCTTCAATTCTAACAAGTGTATTGTATCCGAATGGAGAGCATCGGGTTGAGGAAATAACGATTTTAAACCCCGAACTTCCGACGGAATATCCAGGGGATAAACGATCCTATTTGGATCTTAGGGCGAAGGATGAGTCTGGTAAAATTTTCCATGTGGAAATCCAGGTGGCGCATCAGAGTTCGTTTGTGAAGCGGAGTCTATATTACCTTTCGGGCTTAATCCGTGATCAGTTGAAATCGGGAGATCCGTATAGCGATTTGAAGCCGGTCTACCAGATAAACATAGTTGACTTTGATTTGATTCCGACGAAGAATTACCATAGTAAGTTTAAATTAAGGGAAGAGAGTTTTCCTGAGATAATTTTAAGCGACGAACTGGAAGTTCATTTTTTAGAGCTTCCTAAGATGCCTGAAGAGAACGGTTTAGAGCTATTAAAGACAGGAACGGATTTATATCGCTGGTTATATGTGCTAAAGCACACGGCAGAGTTGACGGAGGAAGAGATGGAAATATTGGTAGATAAGACACCTGATTTGAGTAAGGCGTTTGCTATCTTGGAGAAGTATTCATCGGATCCGGCGCAGAAACGTCGTATTGAGGAGAAGCTTAAATCCGACCGTGACTATGCATATGATCTTGCAGGTAGTTTTGAGCGTGGAGAGCAAACAGGTAAACAGAAAGGCAAACTGGAAGGTAAGCTGGAAGGTAAGCTGGAAGACGCTCGTAAGATGCTTACGGAAGGCATTGACCTCAAGGTAGTTTTGCGTGTTACGGGGCTAACTGAAAGGGATCTTCGAAATCACAGGATAATCTGAAATTGGTGACAGATCTGGTCAATTTAACAGTGAAAATAAATTTGACAGTAACTTAGAATCGATCTTTAGTTCTGTTAATCCTAAATGAGGATAAAGTAAATTTACTTCACTTCCCCGCGAGGGATGCGGCGGGCTTAAGTCCAACACGAGCTATAAAAATGAGATTTAGGATTGAAAGACGGAGCGTGTTGGATGAGGGCGACTGCCCGAACCCGAAGCAGCCCGGACCGAAGGTCGCGGCCATACTTCTCCTAACTACTTTCTTTTCGTCCTCGATCTTCTCACCCTTATTCTCGCTAAACGCGAAGAACGATTTGGCTTTTCAAAACGAAGCGCAGGCTGAAGCGAGTTTTGCAACGACCGAGCAGAGTCTCGCCAAAACGATGCTCCAAGATGGAACGTTCCAATCTTGGTTTCAGGGGCAGATAAAGGATAAAGTAAGCGCTGCAATGGCAACTGCACTCGCTAATGCAACCGGGATGTCTCCGGATTTCCAATATTTATTAGCTTCATCGAATAGATCTCGAAGGGATTCAAATAGAAACTGCTTCAGACGGAACATTTTTCATCGATAAATATAAATGTAATTCAACTTTGAATGTGAAGCCAGTGAGATCGGTTTATTTTTTTATGAAACTTAAGCTCTTTCGTATTTACACGTTCGAGAAGGGAATTAGAACCTTTAAATCTTTGTTCTCGAATGATACCAAGAGCAGTCATCGAAACATTTCAGACTCAAAATGACGTGATCTGCAAGTTTCGATTTTATTAGCACCGCTGCCTCTCGTATCCGTTGTCCACCATTGAGCGAGCTTCACCGGTTCGGTTAAAGCCTCGTAGATTTCTGCCGGTGAAGCCTTAATTCCCACTTTATGATTGATTCAATGGCTCATTTGATTATCGCCTCCTTCTCGAGGGCTTCTTTTACTTTCGCCACATTAGAGCCTTCTCCAGCTCCCTCATAAAATGAAAGATCCTCGTCTATTCCAACCAACCGGAGACATTGACCTCCCGGTGCTTGGAAATAAAGATGAGGGTCCGGTAACTCAAGCTTCCTCACGAGACCGGATTCAAGGATTTTTCGGCTCATTTCTTCAACTTTGTTGGATTTGATTTCCAGCCAGATCGATCTTGCAGTCCGTAGAAACTCGCTCTTATCTGGGACATCCCCGTAAAGAAACACGAGATAGAAGTCATCTCCCAAACGAAGGAAGTCTCTTTCGTCCTCCTCTTTCGTTATTGTGCCACCGATGACATCGCAATAAAATTTACGAATGTTTTCCCGATCTTGTCGGGGAACTATAACCGAAGAATGATTTCCAAAAATTACCTTCGCCATGATTTCTCCTTTTCTAAGCGCCATAGCGCACTTAGCTAAATTTAGGTTCGTTTTTAGTGCAGCCGAAATTATTTTCTGATGCGCGAGGCCTCTCCAAATTGCTCAATGAATATGCCGAAAAAGTAATTCCAGCCTTTCTCATGTGACCTTGCCTTATCATCATCCGGAAGATCGGAATGCACTAGGGTCATGAGCGTTTCTTCTCCCTGTTTCTTAAAGGTTACGGTAACTATCGACTCTTGTCCTAAGGTATTCGGTGATATCCATGTATGTTGAATTCGAGCGGGCCGTTCAATCTCAATGAATCGTCCGTAATGAGATGTTCCAGTTAGGGTCCAATAAAAGAGCCCGTCTACTTTTGGATCCAAAACGAACTTTTCGGCTATATTCCATGGGTTTCCAGGGATCTTCGGATTCAGCCACGCATCAAATACTTCGCCAGTAGGAGCGGGGATCGTTCGCTCAAAATTGAATTCAAGGGTCTTCTCAGATTTCTTCATTACTTCTTCTCCTTCTTCCTTTTGTCCTTAAAATATTGCTCGAATTGATCGAGACGTTCGTTCCAGAACCGATCGTACTCATGCACCCATCCCGCTACCTGACGCAGAGGTTCACCTCGAAAAGAAATGAATACTTCGCGACCTTTTTTTTCACGTTTGATCAACCCTGCACGTTCAAGCAACTTGAGGTGTTTGGTGACAGCATTCAGAGCCACGTCGAACGGCTCCGCAATATCGGTAAAACGAGTTGGCCCAGATTCCGCTAGCTTCCCGATAATCGCACGCCTGGACGGATGCGAAATGGCTGTGAGTACATCGGTCAATTGGTCCATAAAAACATTACACCATAGGGTGTAATGTTTTTCAAGTATTTTTCCTTCTAGTTATCGAAATAAAACTCACGAAGTTAATCGTGACTCTACAAGGCGAATCGGACACAAATGTCCGATTTTGGAGATGATCTTAAATTTAAAAAAGGAATTATCAATCTGCAAACTGTCTGGGGGACTATGTAATTTCCCCACCCTTTTGGCTTAACGAAGAACTAATTAATCAAGTAGTTAATTCGGTACGTTGCTTAAATCACTGATCCGGCTAAGAATTCGAATAAAGAAGACCTAACAAGATAGGAGTAGGATTATATTTAATTAATGAACGGAAGCTGAAAGACGGTTTGGAATAGGATCGGGGAATAAGCTGATCCCGGCCATTGAAGGGGAAGTTGCTTTTCTATAGAGGCGTAAATTGTCAATGTTATGGAAGATGCCGAAAAATTGATTAAATCAGGCTATATTCGCGCCGTTATATTAGTGACCGATTATGGTATTTGAAGTGTAAGGTCCTAATAAAATACAGGGGTTCTCGAGTTACGGTAAATCCTCAAGGCGAGTCAGGGTATCCGGTATCCCAGCCTCGGTTATTAAGCAATTATATCCAATGTTCCAAAATCATGGATTGTTAGAGCGGATAAAGCCTTTAAAAAATGATCGATAGAAAAAGAATTAATTTACCAGTTGAAAAATTAGATAGTAGGGTAACTACAAACTGAGCCTGCAAATTTTTTAAAGGAATTGATCAAAGCCTAGATGTAGCCGAAAAAAGAGAAGGTGCCATCCAGCAATTGGCTACTTGTTGTCCAATTACGCAGTATGCCGGTTTTACTTATGAAGAAAAAAAATTTTAGGTGAGATACTCGATCATCTTTATGTTGAAAATCAATTGTAACCTTGATGGATAAGAAAAGGCGCGAAATTCGGAATGAATAAATTAAAGTGTATTTATAAATACTCTAAAGCAAATATATAAAAAAGGAAAGAAAAATGAACCTAAAAAAAATACCGTTCGGTTTGATAGCGATTACATTATGGATTCTTACAATAACCTTTCTGATTTACTCCTTTATCAGAGGAAACACGACAAAATCTAAAGACGGCAGGGTTTCAATCTATCTGAATGAAGATGAAAGGATACTTGTGCTTACCGAAATGCGGGGATTGCTTACTTCAATAAATGGGGTATTGGGTGGTCTTTCCGAGGGAGATTACGAAAAAGCGTCTGAATCGGCTCGTGCATCGGGAATGGGGTTAGTAAGAAGTTTAGAAAAGGAAGAAAAGAAAATTCTACTTAAGCTTCCTATCGAGTTTAAGCAATTAGGATTCGGGACTCACGAGCAATTCGACGTTATTGCGGAAAAGCTTAAGCAAAAGAAAGAGTTAGGTATCATCTTGAACGAACTGGATATTTTGACTCGTAAATGCGTAGCGTGTCATGCAACGTATAGAATAGATTTAGAGATACCGGGCAAGTAAACTAAACTCGAATATTGACTGACGCTATGCCTATGGAAACGAATATTCATGCTTTCGTTTCTTTATTATAGGCCGTTAAATTACCTACCTCCGACAAATAATGCCAATTTTAGTATATTTGGCGGTAAAGTAATTCGATTAGAAAATTTAATTCCTAATATTAGGGAATCGCAATCGTCATTCGAAACATAATCTTTCCTGGCAATAACACCGTCAAATTTGAGTTTATCCCAACTATCCGGAAATTGAATTTGTCCGGAAATTACTTCCCCGACTATTATATTGTCTTCGCTTTGAATCGTGCTGACTACTGCGACTCCAATATCCGAAATATTCATGATGAAACCATTGAATACCGATGTACTGGACCTTATAATTACTTTGAATTTGCATAATTCTTCGGAATAAATTCTCTCCGATTGCCGACGTTCTCTCATTACGTTCCTCCTTTTCGATAACAACTAATAGTAAATCCTACGATGCTTCGAAATTTAAAATTTATCCATTTTTAATGTGTCATTCAGAATAGACGAAAGCGTTCATATATATAAAATAAATAATCTAAGGAAGGCGAAAAAGTTGTCCGACAATTAGAATAACTTTAAGATATCTTATTGCCTAAGTGATACAAAACAAGCCTCAATCTCCGTTTGGGTTGTCAAACCTTGGCTTTGAGATTTTCGAGTTCTCTCCGGCCTGCGATATTGATCGAAACTTGCGTTCCGCAATTTTCAGCTGAAATAGGATTTACGGCAGACTTTAAGGTGATAGAAGTTTATCTTTTACTTGTTGTAGGATGAATAATAGATCTATCGTGATTAATTCACAAGTCTCCACATATTCCTGTAAAGATTCCGGAGTGCTATCTTTTACTTTCAAATCAGCGTAAGGAAGACTGACGCTTGTCTTTGCTCCGGGAATTTTGGGAAGGTCGTTTTCATCTAGTGAATTGACGAATATCGCAATAAAATTATTTTTAGGATTTGGATCATCCGAATACAGCTTTGAAAAGGCTAAAATAGGATTCAAAGGATCGCAGTAAGTTACATTATATTTAGGGCTTACATTCTCGTTTCCAATTCTATCTATTTTGAACCCGACACATATGAGAGCGTCGATCGTATTAGAATGAAGGATAGCGGCATGCTTTCCTCCCGAGTAAGCTTCGATGTCGGGGAGGCTCAGATATTTCGCAATGGCGGTAGTTAGAATTTGAGCAAATTGGCTTCTTGCAGAGTTGTTATCGCAGATAAATAGAATCTTAGCAAAACCTTCTTCTATAATGCGATCTTGAATTATACTGGAGATCGGTAATAATCGAGCTTTCCGGAGTTCGCTGATATGTAAGCAGCTGCGTTCTCTTAGTTCTAAATAGATTTTTAAAGATTGAATCAAGCGATTCATATTTTAATTTCCTATAATCGAGAGATTCGATAAGATTTCGAATTAATTTAGATTCGAAAATATTTTCGCACTTAGTCGAAACCAATAGAAGAAAATCACATCGATCATGAATCTTCCGTTTCCACTTTACGATGGGTTGATTTCAATGAGCATATTTAACGCAAATATTTCGCAGCTCGCGTCACAACTGATCTCATCATACTTCCGTTTTAAATGGCGGGTCGTCTCGCTAATATCGAATAATTTTGAGAATAGTCTCTTATTGCATTGATATAAATCAATGACTTCATTTTCTACTTATCGATTCGCGTTCATGCTCTAGTCTAGTCGTACTATGATTTGAGGGAGCGGCGGATTTGAATTGATTTTTATCAATCTTTTTAGAAGATATTGCCAAAGTTATTGAGACCGCTAAATCTAAAATGACGCTTGAATCCTCTGCTGTATAGGTGAAGGCGAAGGTGATAATTTTAACTAAGATCAAACCTCTTAAATATTACCGAAGATTCTTAGATAAAATGAATTTTTCCGTTATACTTATCAAAAATTCCTTCAAGGTACAGAAGTAAGTTCGGACTACTTTAAATGTGTGCTGCCTATCTTTATTTCCGTAATAGTTTTCATTCGTTTTGCCTAAAATTTCGAATCTTTAATTAGACCTATCGACACCATTAATCATATTTTATTTCAAACGAAAGAACCTATAAATATGCGATTGCCCATCGTTAGGTGATCGGCTATGAGCATTTAGCGCCAAGAAAATTACGGTTAAATTTTCCAAAATATCTTAATCGACCGGATCTGAAAAACCGGGAGAGTTTCGGGTATTTTGAAATTCAATCATATTTATGGTGTTTATTATATTAAAAATATATTATATAATATTTTTACATTACAAGCACTGATTGTTTGGTCACTTTTTTCAGCAATATCTCGGTTGAATCGGGCAGAAATCCCACTCCTAAAAGAAAAAATCTGATCGATTCTAATCGAAGTGATTCGGTCCTATCCTGAAACAATTTATGCTTAGAAAAGGAAAAATTAAAAAAGTAAAATACAACCAGAAGATGACGGATGATCCAATTTACGTCCCGCCAAGTTTTCCAAGACCGGTCAGGCGGAAGTTCCTTCTTTTTTACGCAGGCTTCTAACGAAATCTTCATTAATGGAAAGAGGTTTCTAAATTTATTCCGAAAATATTTTCTGGCGAACTTTCCGTCCGTACTTAAGCTTCTTAAGATTAACTTGTGAGTAAGTTCCATTTCTTCATTTTTGCATTTGAAAAAAATTTCCAATAGAAACGTATTGATCAGAAATACGAATGTCTCCGACCCCGGTTCTAAATCGGAGACAGGAACTCTAAATGGATCCGACAGCTTTAGGCAATATTGCAAGACCGCTTCAAATAAATCACGCTTTCTATGAAAATATCTATAAATAAGACCTTCCGAGATGCCGGCAGATTTACTTAAAGACCTTGTGCTGGCTCCGTCGAATCCTCTTTGCGCAAATAAAGGCAAAGCAGCTTGAATGATCGATCGGATTCTTTCAGCCTGGGGGAGCCAGGGACCTTTTTTTGTTTTCCTTTTTTTTTCCATTTAGAACCTTCAATGACGGCCTACCTAAATATTTCCTTTCGCGTAGTGACCAGCAGGCAAACGAGTCGAGAACAATCGTCCGCTTAGTAGTCGGCTGGGGCTTCCGACAATAAAATTTTGGTTCGTAGCCATGCAGGTGCGAGTCGTCCTATTCGAACCGCTAAGGCAGTGCTAAATGGAAATCGGTTTTCATAAACTTCTCGACGGAATCCTTTCAATATATATTTCACCGCTTCTTTCTCACTGATTTCATTCGGTGCGGGAATTCCATCTTCTTTAACTGCATCCGTTGCAACGAAACCCGGATGGATCGTTTGGATGAGCACATGTTTAAAGCCAAAATGCTTTAATTCCATTCTCGCCGTATCTAAAAAGATTCTCCCGGCGGCTTTTGCAGCCGTGTAATCTCCTTGCATAGGTATTCCAAAATACGTTGCCAAAGAGTTGACATGCGCAATCATACACGGCGTCGTTTGGACTTTCATTTGTGCAAGGACGGGAACGAAAAAGTTTATTAGGCTATCGTAATTGGTTCGCATCTTCCCCAGGATTATTTCCCGGGAATCTTTGATCGTGTTGGAGGGAGGACCCGCTCCAACGTTCAAAACGGCAATATCGATTTTTCCAAATATTTTAACCGTTTCATTAACGACAAAATCCGCATGATTGGGATCCATTGCATCGCCGGCGAAAAAAAGGCATTTGCTGCTTTTAGCTTCGATTTCTCGTTTGAGGTCTTCGAGTAGATATTCCCGTCGTGCAGTAACTACGATATTATTCGAATGATCCGCAAGAGTAATCGCTAAAGTCTTTCCAATACCTGATGAGGCGCCAGTTATTAGAATTGTTTTGTTTTTATAATCCATAATCTTTCCAGACCTATACGAATTCAGTACGCCGTAAAACCGGTGGGAGCTTTACCTAACGCATAAGAGGCGGCGGCTTTACGCTCATCTTTTATGAGTCGATTCTTTGCAATCCAACGGATAAGCCACGGGATGCGACGTATTGGGCCGCCAGTCGCGTGCGCAAGAAGGTATGCCTTAGAGCATTTTTCGATTAATTCGCAATTGTATATGGCCTTCTCGCGAGTGACGCTTGTTATCACTACACCGTTCGTATCAAGGAAGGCGTTGGCGCCGTTGAGTAGAATTGAATCGGCAATAACGGAACCGTCCACTGATCTATGAATTTGAACAACAGGTGCACCGAGTTGTCGACATTGCTCATCAAAAACAAGAGGAAGCGGATCTTTTAACGTTTTTAGTAGGGAGCCCCAAATAGGTTGGAAACAGGCAATTGCTCCGATGTCGGGTCTCGCTCTATATATGCTTGCGTGAAAGTTAATCGCAGCTAGTCTTTCCCAGTCGAGAGTGCTTGCCTTGCCGTGTATGTCGAACTGGCCCGTTTGAGCTTTAGCGATTTCTCTCGATCCCTTATTAATCAATAGAAAGGCTTCCGGTTTTTGACCGGGGAGTCGGAAGGAAAGGCTAGCTGCTTTTTTCTGCAGGAGACCTTTTGCCTCCAGCCTTTGCCATAAATTCATTAAAGCAACGAGGTCGGGCGATTCGCCTTCCTTTGTGGATCTTTTTTTCTTTGTTGCTGATTTCATTATCGTCTCCTGGGTTCGTGTCGCTATACGAGTTTAAATACCGACTCAAATCGATTGAGGGCTTCGTCGATAATCTCATCGGTGTCAGCCATGCTTGTGTACATTCTACTTCCGGCCAAAGTGATCATTCCGTGAGCAGAATATGCGGCGCCCATCTCCTCCATAACGTGCTTACGTTCTTTCGCTTCCCGTAAGACCTTAATTGGGTTTCGCAGAGACATTAGAAGCACGCCTGACGTTTGAAGATGGACGATAGATCCTTGGTTGTAAGCGACATAGGGCAATCGTAACCTTTCAATTATTTCCTGCAATCCACGGCAGAGACGATCTCCCGCGAGGCCGGCTTTGACAGGCGCCTTTGTGCGTTCCATTTCTTGAATGGAAAAATACCCGGCTGCGCAGGAAAGGGGATTAGCAGAGAGCGTTCCGCCAACAAACGCTCGTTTGCCGATCGCACTGATGCCGCCCGCGAGCAGCATCATTATTTCCTTCCGTCCACCGATACCACCGGCCATCGGATATCCGCCTGTCAGACATTTCCCCAAAATCGTTAGATCCGGTTTGACATCGAAGAAGCCCTGAGCTCCGCCCAAACCTACCCGGAAGCCGGTAACGACCTCGTCGAATATTAGTAGTGCTCCGAATGAATCGCAGAGTTCACGCAGTTGCTTATTGTAATCGAAATATACGGGACGCGTTCCGCTCTCCGGACCTAACGGTTCCACGATAATAGCGGCGGTACCGCCTCTGAAACGATTTAGCCAGAGTTTGCGGCGTAACGCGCCAAGGTCGTTAGGGAAGCTTTCCTCCGTCGAAGCAGTGGCACCTTTTGGAATTCCGGTTGCCTCGCGACGGCCAGTTCCCGGGATTCGCATTCCGTATACCATCGAATCGCTCCATCCGTGATAACCGCCGCCCATTTTGATTACATGACGCTTTCCTGTATAGGCCCTAGCGAGGCGGATCGCTCCCATGACGGCTTCTGTTCCGGAGCCCAGCATTCGAAACATCTCAACACCAGGCATATGTTTGCAGATTATCTCCGCCAATTTTACTTCGTATTCGTGTAATAATCCGGTAGTGGGGCCGCATTCATCGAGCAAATTCTTAACCTTTTCCCGAACTGGCTCGTAATTAGATCCTAGAAGTGTAGGACCTCCTGCTTGGAGGAAGTCGATATAAGTATTACCATCGACGTCGCGGAGGTACGCTCCCTTTGCCTGATCTATTGCAAGCGGGAAGGGATAGTTGAATGCAAGATTATGCTGTACTCCTCCGGGGATTACGGCTTCTGCGGCAGTCGCGATCTTTCGAGATGTCTTACATTTAGTTTCGAAGTATTCTAGAACTCCGCTGATCTTGTCTCGTCGAATCGGTCTTAATGGAGATTTTAATAATTCTTTTAGTCTTCCGTAGATTTCCGCCGTGTTATGCCATTCGGAAATTGCATACTCCTTTTCAGGAATTGCCTCCTGGGTTTTGTTTATTTCTTTGAGTACCATGGTCATGCTATCCTCCAGTGGAAAGTCATATTCGATTAAAAGTAAATAGAGGCGAGTTACACTTGCCTACAGGATTGAAAGTGCTTGTTGCAAAACAAGAGGGGAAATTCCTGAGATGCTCGGATTGTTTTTTATACGGGAACGAAGGTAGAGTCCGGATTGTTCCTCGGCGAGTTGAACATTTGCGATCGCTTGTTCTACGGATTTGGCCCCGCAAACTATTCCATGATTTCGTAAGAGATAGCCGTTCGTATCCTTTCGCACCTTCTTCTTAAAAGCGCTGACCAGGAACGGAGTTCCGGAAGGTGCATAGGAGACGATGCGTAAAGATGGTCCTAACTGCGTTCGCGCCTCGGGATCTTCAATGGGCATATCAATTCCGAGCAGAGTTACCGCGCTTGCTAGGGGTTGGTGAGTGTGTAGACTAACTTGCAAATCAGGTCTGCGAGTTAAAAAGGCTGCGTGCATCCCACTTTCGGTAGTAGGTTCTTTTGTACCTTCTACGAGCTTCAGGTTATTGATCCGGACTATGCAAATATCTTCATTATTCATGCTATAATAGTCGGAGGCAGATGGCGTGACGGCCATAAGCTCCGAATCGATCCGCACCGCCAAGTTTCCTCCGATGCCGGCAAAAAAACCGAGATCGGCCAGCTTGACAGAGGCGGCTACTATGGATGCACGCACTGCTTCAAATTTTAAATTCTTCATGCTTTTCTTGCTCCTTTTGCATTCATGAAAACTCGGCAATCGCCGAGTTTATAATAAAGACGGCTCGGCTATTGTCGAGTATTTTTCGCTTTAAATTCGCAAAATTGGGGTTGAATCGATCTGAATGTCGATTTTTGTCGGTAATATAGATGCAGAATTCATCAGAAGAAATATCTTCCGAGTCCTTGAATGGGAGAGATATAAAAACCAATCCCCAAGGGCGAGGTCGAAGAGCTGCTCTGATTCAAGCGCTCAGAGAATTATTGCGAGAGCAACCGCCGGAGTCCCTCACGTTTGCAAAAATTTGTGAGCGCGCGGGAATTCCTAGGGCGTCGGCATACCACTTCTTTCCGAGTATGGGAGCGCTTTATCTTGGCTTACGTCTCGTTCATGCAGACCTTGTAGCAGAAAGATTGTCCAAAGTTGATACCTCTCGATTCGAGAGCTGGCAAGACTATGTGTATTTCCTTGCTGCCGAAGCCATTGCAATCGTTAGGGAGGATCCCGCAATGATGCGTGTCGTTTATGGGGTTCGCAACGAGGAGACCATGCATATAGGGAAGGAGCTGGATTCGAAAATTGCGAACATAGCTCTAAGGCAGGTTATGGATCGTTTCGCACTTCCTTCCTGGCCGGACGCAACCCGAAAAGTAGGTATCGCCGTTGCATTGATTGACTCCGTCTTTCGATTCTCTTTTCGAGAGCAAGGAACCATCACAGATGATATTGTTCGGGAAGCTGGTCGAGCTGCCGTTGCGTATCTTCGCTGCTATTTGCCAGAGTATGTCGAGAGCAGAGTTTGAACCATCGGTTCGAAGCTTTTCGAAAAACTCGACACTTGTCCATTCTGACCAAGTTTAACATCATGGAATTTATGCTGCTTACGACATTTTCTGTTTCTCGGAACGAAAGCTTTCCGAGGCGAAGAGGCCAAGGCTAAGGACAGTAATCAGTAATCCAAGGAGTAAATATTCGGCGGGTCTCCAGCCTGCAGTTTCGCTTTTTACGATCGCCATAAAGACTGGGACAACGACTCCGCCGGCGTTGCCAACAAGCATCACTGCGCCTGCTGCTCCTCCTGCTCTTTCCGGACCGACAATTTCTTCAGACATGACAAGAAGAAGTGCAAAGCCGGGTAAAAATAGAAATCCCAATAATCCTGCATATATATAAAGTGAAGGAACATCGCTGCTAAAACATAAAGGCATAATGAGTGCGATTCCTGAAATTCCACAGAAGAGTAGAACCGGTTTTCTTCTTTTTATGGAATCCGAAAATGTCGGGATCACTAAGGAGCCTAATATGCCCGCTAAAATCATGACTCCGCCAATATTTCCTACATCAACGGCTCCGACTCCATTTTGGCCTAGGATTCCTTCCAGCCAAGTGGTGATACCGTTAAAGAATCCGAAGGCGAGAAAGGACATTAGTATGATAATTAAAAGGGAGCGATCTTTGATTAGATGTACTACTTCCGTAGCGGCAGTGAAAGAGCGAAGTCGATTCATCTCTTCCGGTTCTGTTATATGATTTTCTTTTACTAAAAGAAAAAATCCTAAACTGAAAGCAACGGTAATAGCTGCAAAAACAATCATAGTGCCGCCGAGGCGCCAGATTTCGTTTAGATGTGGAGGCAAAGAAAACCCTAGAGCTAAGCCCGCAAACATTCCCGCAGTGCCCAAACCGGCGGCTACGGCTCTTTGCTCTTCCGCAAACCAATCGGCAGCTAGCTTCGTGATTCCGTTCATTATGAAAGGTTGTGCGACAGCGTTTCCGATCTGACAGATGAGAAGGAGCCAGAAGCTGCCGGTATAAATCCTCATGCACGCAAAGACTGACATGATGATAAGTCCTAGGCGAATCGTGAATCGATAGCCTTTCCGGTCGGTCATAGCGCCGGCGGGCATGGAAACCAAGGTGAACATCAGAGGATTACAAACAGTTAATGCGCTAGCGAGTAATTTCGACACACCGTATAAGTTCTGAACTTCCGTCATTAGAGATACGAAGTTCAAATAGATCATTTGGCTGACTCCGATCACAGTCATAAATGAAACGAGGACTACCCATCTATAAGGCCTATGATAGTTTATTTTTTCCATAGATTACTTCTCCTGGACTGACGCGAATATTTTTTCTCGTGTTATCGAATCCTTATCTTGATTCCAGATTTTGTACAAAGGTGCTAAGCGCTTGTGCAATTGCAGGAATCGATTGAACATTTTGTCCATGACCTTCCGGCTTTTTTCATCAGGCTTATATTCCGCTTTGATTCGAATGAGTTCAGGTATGTCCGAAATCTTTATAAGGCCTAAGCCCATTCCGGCAATCCATGCTGCGCCTCTCGCATTTGACTGCATTGGCTCCTCCGGCTGTCGCACCGTAAGACCCATAGTATCTGCAAAAATTTGGCACCAAACATCGGATGTAGCTCCGCCGCCAACGATCGTAATGGTTGACAAACTCTTTTTGAGAAACTTTTCAACCGGCTTTATCATCCATCTAGTATTGATTGCTACCCCTTCTAAGAATGCGCGGATGACGTCTTCGCGGCTGTGCCCCAAGGATAGATTCAC
Source organism: Leptospira fainei serovar Hurstbridge str. BUT 6 (assembly GCF_000306235.2). Lineage (NCBI taxonomy): Bacteria > Pseudomonadati > Spirochaetota > Leptospiria > Leptospirales > Leptospiraceae > Leptospira > Leptospira fainei. Next base: position 160,380 of record NZ_AKWZ02000006.1, on the reverse strand, counting down.
CATCCCGCCTCTGAGAGATAGATCATCCACCGGGCATCTTTCTCCGTAAAGCCATGGCATGTAGAGTAGACCCCTGCTTCCTGTGGGGGTCCTAGCCGCGATGCGGTCCAGAATCTTATATACATCGGAAACATGTTCTTCTCGGAGCAGTTCGTCCTGATGATACAAGATTCTGTCTTTGAGAAAACTTAAATTGGCGCCCGCGGTAGTCTGCATGGCTGTCATCAAATACTTTCCGGGAATCGCACAAGGTACGGACGCAATGGAGGAAATGATATCCGTTTTTTTACAGGGAACATGAGCGGCAATCCACGACGAGGTGCCGATATATAGGTGAGCATCTCCATCAGACACCGCACCGGAGCCGATGGAAGCGGCGGCGGTATCTATGGATCCTCCAACAACGGGAGTTCCTTGGGGGAGATTTAAAACGGATGCAACTTCCGGCAGGAGGTTTCCAATTATATCCGTGCATCTGACGATTTCCGGAAATTTTTGCGGATCAATGCCGCTCGCAGCTAGCAAACTGGAATCATAGCGGACCCGATCGGAGTCTCGATTATCCGTTACCCAAGAGGTGAGAATGGAATCCGGAGTGGCTACAAACTTTCCGGTCAGTTTCATATTCAGATAATCTAATGCGTTTAGGAATTTATACGTTTTTGCGTAAACTTGCGGGAATTCATTTTTTATTAGAAGCATATGTGCTGCGGGGTCCTTTCCTGACAATGATGGCGCCCCTCCCGTCAGTCGGATCCAGTTCCAGAGTTTTAAAGCGGAGTAGCCGGCCACCGGTCCGCCTGCATGTTTTTGAATATGCTCCGCCCCTCTCATATCCATCCAGAGGACTGCATTCATTAACTCTCGACCATATTCGTCGACAGGAACGGTCACTTCTCCCAGAGTAGAGCAACAAATTCCTCTTATCTTGCTGCGATCGACTCCCGGCTGCATTAACGCAGTTCGAGCGCTTTCTAGGAAGGCATTCCACCAGTCAATAGGCCGTTGCTCGGCTCCGTTTCCCGGTAGTATGATCAGTTCTACTCCGCGAAAAGCCCAAGAAAGAATCCGTCCATCAAGAGTGCAAATTGCCGATTTGCATCCCGATGTTCCTAAATCAACGGCCAAGATTAAATTCGCGTTTTCCGATAAATGCTTCCGGTTCATACCCGCCGCCCATTCGGGACGCCATAGTCAAAAAGTCAACAAACGTTTATTAAAAATGATCATTGATTATTAAATAACAGTTGTATTGTCAATTTATGGCCCTTGTTGGATGTAGTTTAAGTAAATATTTCGACAAAAGCCGAGTATTTTCCAGTTTCCTCGTTGACATGAAATACACTTACGATCTGAAATCTCCTTCATGAATACTGCTGAACCGAATCAGAGCTGCCCAGTCATGAATCGGCCCTGCGGTAATTCCAAATTCATTAACATCGAGGATTTATGAAAAAGCTAGTAACCGGTGCCGCTGGGTTTATCGGTTCTTCCATAGTTCGGGAATTATTGAAGGAAGGTCATGAAGTTAAAGTAATGATCCGGAAGAACACCAATGCCAAGGGTCTTGCAGGTCTCGATATAGAAATTGCTTACGGAGACATCTGTGACGGAAGTTCCATGCGATCCGCTTTGAAAGGTTGCGATACTCTCTATCATACCGCGGCTTTTTTCGCTCATTGGACACCGGATAAGAAATTACCTTACGAAATAAATGTGGAAGGAACCAAGACTTCCATGAAAGCGGCCTTGGATGCAGGGATCGAAAAAGTAATCTACACAAGCACTGGAAATACCATCGGAGCTCACGGTAAAATTCCCGTGGATGAAACCGCTCAGTTTAATCATTGGAAATCGGGCGATCATTATTCCATTTCGAAATACCTGGGCGAAGTTGAAGCTTTAAAGTTTGTTCCGATGGGCTTGCCCGTCGTGGTAGTGAATCCTACCTTAGTAATTGGCGTGAGAGACGTAAAGCCTACGCCCTCGGGCCAGATGATCATCGACGTCGCTCAAGGCGCAATGCCGGGATACATTGAAGGAGGCACAAATCTCGTCGATGTGGAGGATGTCGCAAAGGGCCATATCCTTGCGGCAAAAAAAGGAAGAGTAGGAGAACGGTATCTTCTCGGCAACGAAAATCTGACCTTATCGGAATACTTCGGACTAATTGCGGAGGTTGCCGGAGTAAAACCGCCGCGTATTAAAATTCCATACTATGCTGCCTTGGGATTGGGTTATATCTTCGAGTTAGGCGCTGCAATCACTAGAAAGCATCCGATGATCACCGCGTCCGAAGTGAGAATCGGAAAATCTCAGGAGTTTTTCGATTGCTCAAAGGCGGTTCGTGAACTCGGTCTTCCTCAAACTCCTGTTAGAGAAGCCATTCGAAAAGCGTTAACTTGGTTTAGGGAAAACGGATATTTGAAAAGATAATGTCGGTTTGACGCAATCAGCTAGGTCTCTTCCAAAATTAGAGGCCTACTAGAGCAGGGCGGAAGTGGAAATAAATTATGAAAGCGAAAATTAAAATAGTAGCACGCGTATTTCAGATGGGCTTATCCCAGTTCGGAGCACTTGTTCTCGGACCATCTGAGCGCTTTGTTATGAAGCATCGCGTTCTGAACGGAATGCTTCTGGCAGGAAGCTTTGCAATGGGGATCGGTTTACTGTCCGAATTCTTTCGGGAAGGGTTTGAGACAGGAGGCTTGGTCGGACTTTGGATCTCCTTTGTCTTCGCAAATATATTTTATTTCCTGGCTCGCTTCAAGAGTCAATTTAAATGGCTGCTTGCGCCGACCTTCATCATCGGTGCATTCAGTATATTTCTCCAAATTCAGTACAGCGGAGGTATTATAAGCGCTAACATAATGCTATTAGCCCCCTTAATGATTATGTACATGCTTGTACTTGGACAGAAATTCGATTGGGTCGCCATTCTGTTCTTTGTCGCGTCCCTTTTGGGAATCAATTATCTACAAGAAATACGTCCCGGATGGTTTTCCGACTATTCTAGCGCTCGCGCGCGAAGCGAAGATTTTCTCGTTACCGGAATTTGCGTACTAGTAGTTACAGGGCTCATGTTACGTACTCTGAATCGTTCTTACGAGGATGCTATTAATGAAGTTAGTCGTCTCAAGGACCAACAAGATGGGGATTACTTTTTGACATCACTTCTGATTCGACCGTTGGCAGGTATTCGAATCCGATCGAAAACGATACGATTTAACTCATATATCAAACAGAAAAAAACTTTTAGATTCAAAGATAAGGCTCATGAACTGGGTGGCGATATTTGTGTGGCGGATCAAATCATCTTACGCGGACGCCCCTTTTGCGTATTTGCGAACGGAGATGCGATGGGAAAATCCATGCAGGGAGCCGGAGGAGTTTTAGTTTTCGGGACAGCGTTACGAGCTTTAATCGAAAGAACAAATCGAGAGGAAATTCTTTCGAAATATTTTCCGGAGCGCTGGTTACGAACGGCTCTGAACGATTTGAACAACGTGTTTGAAGGGTTTGACGGCTCAATGTCAATGTCGTTGATGTTGGGACTAGTAGACGAAGAAAACGGATTTCTTTATTACATAAATGCGGAACATCCTTTTCCAATTCGATTGCGTGCGGGGCGTGCAACATTTCTTTCACAAGAAGCCACAAATTTCAAATTGGGAATGCTTCGAGAGAAGGCTCGTATCGAAACCTGTTGGATTCGTCCGGGAGATATTATCCTGATCGGTTCTGACGGACGAGATGATCTTGCCATCGGCTACGACAAATCAGAAACGAGAATTATTAATCAGGATCACACCGCCATCCTGAACCATGTGGAAGAAACGAGCGGGAATCTCGAACGGCTTGGAGGGCGCCTTCAAGGAGCAGGAGAACTTACGGATGATCTATCATTATTGAGCATTGCGTTTCATCCAAAGAGTGTTACGGACGAAGGCGTTAAAGAACCTGATCTTACGGAACCACTCCAACTTTTGGAAAAAAATAATGCTTCGGAAGCGCTGCCTTATTTGAAACAAATCGCCGAACTATATCCGTCCAATCCGGTCGTGTGGAATCTCCTTTACCACGCTTATCTGGAAATGCAACAGCCAAGGGAAGCAGGGCGAGCTGCAGAAAACTTTTCCAACGTTCGACCCTCCGCTCTGCAAATGATTCTTAATGGCGCCGTTCAATATGCTAAAGCCGGCTTGATTGAGGATGCGATTGATATGGCTGAGCGAGTTTATAGCCGAAGACCCGAGGTAATTCCAGTCCTGAAACTATTAGTACGTCTATACAAAAAATCCAAGCGATTGCAAAGGGCGGACGAGTATCAAGTGGAAATTTCGCGGCTGCAAAAAGCTGTATCGGAAGGTTAACAATGATTCGGCGATCGTACAGAATGTTCGAGAAGGAATTCCTAAAGCCAACGAACGTTACGATTGTTTCACAAAAAGGTTGAGTTGGATATGAAAAAGTTAGTTGTCGGTGCAACGGGATTTATAGGTTCGTCCATCGTAAGAGAACTTCTCAAGGACGGAGAAGCTGTAAAGGTTCTGCTTATGAAAGGTCGCAATAGCTCGAACAATTTCGATAAACTCGATGTTGATAAAGCATACGGCGACATACGAGACGGTGATTCCATAAAAAAGGCGCTTAAAGGCTGCGATACGATGTATTTAGCGGCAGCTTATAACGGACATTGGGCGCCGAATCCTAATTTGTTTTACGATATCAATGTCGATGGTACCAAAACGGCTCTCAAGGCGGCTTTAGAAATCGGAGTCAAAAAGGTCGTATATACGAGCTCCAATAATGCCGTAGCGGCGAGCGGATCTTTGCAAGCTAATGAAGAGAGAACTTTTAATTTCTGGCAAGCTAAAGATCACTACACGATGTCAAAATACATCGCGGAAAACGAGGCAAGGATACTTGCAATGTCCGGGCTTCCGATCGTCATCGTAAACCCCACGCTCGTTATCGGGTCAAACGATAGCAAGCCTTCGCCATCGGGAAGAACGGTCATCGATATTATGGAAAAAAAGATGCCGGGCTATATTGACGGCGGATTGAACATTATCGATGTGGAGGACGTTGCTCGTGGTCATATTCTTGCCGCAAAAAAGGGAAAAATAGGAGCAAGATATATTTTAGGAAATACGAATATAACAGTTCATGATTATTTAAATTTAATTGCCGGCATTGCCGGTGTAAAACCTCCGTCTCTAAAACTTCCATTTAAGCTGGCGCTTGCACTTGGGCATCTCTTCGAGTTCGGCGCTTCGATAACAAAAAGGCCTCCCTTAGTCACAGTTAGCGAAGTAAGAATCGCTAAGATGATGGAATGGTATGATTGCTCTAAAGCCGTGAAGGAACTCGGTTTGCCTCAGACTCCGATCGATATAACGATCAGAAAAACGATAAAATGGTTCAGAGAGAATGGATATACAAGAAATGATAATTTGTAATGCATATCGTCGCGTTTCAACTGAGGCTTAGGATATTAATTTGAACGAAAAATTCTCGAAAAGAATAAGATTCCTGTTTCGCAATCCCGGACGAAGAAGAGAATTATTCTATCTCCTGCCATTTTATACAGCGTTTCTATTTTTTTACGAATGTTCGGGAAGAAAAGTTCTCGGGCATTTTGATCAGTTAACTATAGGTTCCGAATTTCGCGAATCCCATGCCGTTGTCTCCAAAGAAAGAATCAAAACCGAATTTTGCGACAAAACTTTTCTGAATTCGTTTCAGGTAGGCATTCATGGAGCAAAACAAAATGTTATCCAAGAAGCGCTCCGGCAAGAGATGAAAAAGGATCCGAGTATAGTCGCATTCTTAGAGATTCATTTTGAGCATTCGGATGGGTGTTGGAAGATCGAATACACGCCTGAGAGGAAACTAAAATGAAACGGGTTGCGCTCTTATTTTTAATTTTCATCCTATTACAATCCTGCCTTTACGAAAAAGGTTTTATTCAAAGAATTCAGATTGATCCTAACGCAAACGAAGAAATTCCTGAGCATAAGTTTCAGCCGCTTAATCGCGAAAGTTATCGGAAATGTATGTATACATTCATGGTTTTGATGTGGTATAATCGCCCCTTTCCGTCTACTTGGAACGATATTATTTTCGACCCTGCCTCCATTGGTCACAAATCAGTAAAATTGAAAAACGCGGTTATGTATATAGAAGCGATAGATTTTTTTCCGCCTTGGACCATTTTTATGACTATCATACCTTTCCCAACGGTTCCGATTATGAGGATATGCGGGACCGTAATCGGTGAAAAAGACTGATCTTCGAATGAGAAAAATTGAATTAAAAGTTTCGGACAACTCGGGAATCGGAGAAAGTGGAACGCTTTCTGGCGAGATTCTTGTATTCTAAGTCTTTAATTTTCGACTTTTATTCGATTTTCGGGTTTTCGAAAGTTCTTGCAATGCTTGTAAGCGAAGACTTAAAATTACGCGGCTCTCGTGAAGGACAGCTTTACTGTGATTGGGATCGATTTCCGCCGCAAAACGAATAACGGATCCGATTGTGTGCGCAAAATGAAGAGCAAAGGGTTGAACATCGGATTCACGCAATCCAGGCAGGCAACGTAAAGTTATCTTAACAAACAACGCGGCATTGCGATAAGTGTCGCGAATATCCTCAATTATTAATTCAGGAATTGCTCGTGCCCCTGCCCATAGATTTGCAAGTGCGGGATCCTCTTGAAAAAAGCGTATAAATTGTGCAAAGGCTGTTTCGGCTGCCACCTCTAATTCTGAAACATTTCGAACAGGTTCCAAAATGGATTTTGTCCCTTCATACAAACGATCGTAATAGTCGTTCATGATCGTTAGCAAAAGCTGGTTCTTGCCCGGAAAGTATTGGTATAATGAACCGATCTGAATTCCGGAAGCCTGAGCGATTTCTCTCATACTAACCGCGTCGATTCCCTTTTCTCCGATTAGATCTCTAGCAGTCCGTAATATAAGTTCAACTCGTTCTCGGCTTCTTGTCTGTACCGGCGTACGAATACCAGGTTTCATATCGAAACAAGATATTCGCCGGCCTAGTTTGGGCTACTTTTTTCTTTCCCCTGGATTTTTCGTTTGACTGAGATTCGATACGTGAGCAATGCTCATTTTAATGCGATCATTGCTCACGTATCGAATCGGAGGTTTTTATGAAGGAAGAGGGTAGCACAGTTTCGGGGTCAAAGCCGATGGCTAATTTTTCTGATTTTATTTGTATAGTAGGAGCGGGTCCGGCAGGGATTTCTATGGCGCGTTCTTTGAGATCGCGAGGGATCCCGTTTCATGTAATCGAAAAATACAAAGATGTCGGCGGTATTTGGGATATAGAAAATCCAGGATCTCCGATGTATGAAAGCGCCCATTTTATTTCATCGAAATATCTTTCTAACTACGACGATTTTCCGATGCCTTCCGATTATCCGGATTATCCATCCAATCGCCAGATCCTTGCATACCACAAGTCCTTTGCTAGAGAATACGATTTGTATCGTAATATTGAATTCAACACTTCGGTTAATAATATCCGGAAGAACGGTTCGAGATGGACAGTAGAATTATCAAACGGGGATCTAAGGTTGTACGGTGGAATCATATGCGCCACGGGAATTACCTGGTCTCCGAATATTCCGAAATTACCGGGAAGCGAAACGTTTCAGGGTCAAATATTACATAGCGTGAATTACAAGAAGACGTCCTTCTTCAAAGGAAAACGCGTATTGATTATAGGAGCAGGAAATTCCGGCTGCGATATCGCATGTGATGCGGGCGCAAATGCAGAACAAGCATTTATAAGCGTTAGGAGAGGATACCATTTTATTCCTAAACATGTCTTGGGCCAACCAGCCGACGTATTCGGAGACGGTGCACATTGGATACCTAACTGGTTTTCGCAATGGGTTCTCGGTAAAATGCTGAAATTTTTGATCGGCGATGTTACAAAACTCGGGCTGCCCGCACCGGATCATAGAATTTTCGAAACACATCCTATAGTAAACGATCAACTCTTACATAATTTGCGTCATGGTGATGTGATTGCCAAAGGCGATATTGAACGGTTGAACGGAAATTTAGTCGAGTTCAAAGACGGTACTAACGAAAAGATCGATCTAATCATTCTTGCGACCGGATACAATTGGTCGATCCCTTATATGGACCAATATTTTGAATGGAAGAACGGTCGTCCTACGGATTTGTATTTAACCTTATTTCATCGTAAATATGAGAACTTGTATGCCCTCGGCTATATGGAAACCGACGGGGGAGCTTACAAGATGTTCGATGAGATGGCGAACTTAATTGCCGCATATATTGAAGCGAAACGAAACGGCGATAAATCGGCGCAAGTATTCGAGCAGCTAATCGAATCGGATCATCCTTTGCTGAATGGAGGCATTCGATATTTAAATTCGGGACGGCATGCAGTTTACGTTAACCAAGTCGCTTATTTGAAGTATCTTTCGAAAATACACGGACGTATCGGATGGCCAAAACTGAAGCCCGGCCAATTTGAAAAATTAAGAACGAATTCCGCCACAAAACGGGAAATACAGGGAGCAATCCGGTGAATTCGTTTATTAAAAACGAAAGAACAATGACTCCGAAAGTCGCTTTAATTACCGGAGGAGGGGGCGCGATTGCGGAGGCTATTGCGATTCGATTAGATAAACTCGGATACGACTTGGTTCTTTCAGATATAAGCAAAGAAAAAATGTCTACCATTGTAAGTAAATTATCTAGAAAACCGGAATTGATCGTTTGTGATCAGACAAAAGCTTCCGACGTAGAATCTTTAATCGGGATGATCCAGCAAAAGTATCCTCATATAGACTTATTGGTTAACAATGCAGGATATACAAAAGTAGGTCCGGTTCTCGATATGGATTCATCCGAAATCGAGCGACATTCCATGATTAATATGATTAGTCCTATTCGATTGATACACGGATTGGTCCCATTAATGCTGAATCGAGGTCGCGGAGCCGTTGTGAGCATAGTGTCCATCGGCAGTATAGTAGCGCTTGCCGATTCGGCGTTATATTCCGCCACTAAATTCGGTTTACGAGGATTTCTTACCGCTTTGCATGAGGAACTTCGCGGAACGGGAATCAAAGTATCCGGAATCTATCCTGCTGCAGTGGACACGCCGATGTTAATGCACGAAGCACTTCATGGCGGATCCGTACTTAATTGGGTAAACGCCGTAAAATCGCCGGACGATATTGCGAAAGCAGTCTTACGCGGGGCAGAAACGGGAAGGATGGAAATTTACGTTCCTTACAGCGATGGTTTAACATCTCGATTGGCTGCCGTTTTTCCGTGGCTAATTGGGCGGCTTTCTCCCATTCTAAAATGGATCGGCGAAAAAGGGCGACGTCGTTGGCTTCGCAAGAAAGGAATTCAGTCTATTAGCAAAAATTGATGCTTTCATCTGTCTGGGATTCCTCAGTTCGATTCGGATTGGAAAAGATGCTTTCCGAGCAGCCGCAGTTTGCTTGTTTCGATTTTGACAATACTCTGATCCGCGGAGATCTCGGCGTCGCTACGATGCAATATATTATGACGAATGGACTCCTTCGGGCGGATTTAGACGAATTCTGGGAAGAATTGCGAGATCCTTTTCTTCCACTCGAAACGATTTCCGTTTGGCGGGATCTCTGGCGAGCATTCCGCATGCATAAGGATATGCGGAGTTACGCTCGACTGGTCGAGGAGATTTTAAGATTATTTTTTACCGTTTCCGAGGAGGAAGGACCTGAAGCGGCTTACCGATGGACCAGAATCATCTATTCCGGGATGTCGGAGGAGGAGCTTAAAAAAATTGCCAGATATGTGTTCGTCGAGAACCAGAAGCAAAATAGAAACGATTTTGTTTTAGCCGACGGACGTTCTATGGATTGCCGATTACGAATCCGCGAGCCTTTATTAGAATTGATCCGAAAGTTGAAAGAAAGAAAATGGGAAGTGTGGATCATTACCGCTTCTCCAGAATACTGTGTTCAGGTTGCAGCTCAAGAATTCGGATTGGAGCCGAATCGGGTTCGTGGCATGCGTTTAAAATCCAAGCAAGGAGTTCTGCTCCCTGAAATCGAAGAACCATTAACATATAATGACGGCAAAGTTAAAGCGATTCGCGAAATTACCTCTTCCGAAATCGGCTTCGCTGCCGGGGATGCCTTCACCGATCTTAGTATGCTACTCGAAGCAAATCGTAGCTTACTGATCGATCATGGCGACATAGATTTGCGTTCCATCGGGGAATCAGCGGGCTGGTGGATTCAATCCGCCGGTTCCATCGATACCGAGTTTTGAATGTTTTAAAAATGCGATATGGTTTTGAATACGATGAGAGAAAAGATTTAATATGTCGGAATTCGGAGAAAAGCTAAAACGAATAAAGTTTGAATTCTATGATCATGTAATCAGAGATATTTTAGTTTCTCTTGATAATTCTTTATTTATTCCCGCAATGATTCTTTCGTTTCGTTGTATTGAATATCTCGGATTCGACCCCGATCGAAATCAAGAATTCCATAATACTTCTTTTAAACGATTCTTATCTGAACATGCATCGTGCGTGAATATTTTGTATCGAAAACCAAAAATTCAGAATTTTCTTAGTTCGGCAAAATGCTATCTACTAAATCCGTATTTTAATTCGGAAGGAATTTCCGAACAACCGGCTATCCCAAGATACGAAACGTATCCATTCGCCTCCCACTTATGCGAATCCAAGGATTATGGGGAGCCGGAGGAAATTACAATTTCGGTATTCGAATTCATTGCGGACGTGATAGCGGGATTAGAAAAATATTTTCGAGAAATTAACGACAATTTTCAAATATTGGATTGGTATGAAAGATTATTCGTTCGAACCGGGATTTCCGAGGGGCTGAATAATTTCCGAAATGGAAAATATAAGAAGGACTTGTATCTGAAGCTTCATCCTTCGTTAAAGTGCATTGATGATCTGGAATTGGATTTTCTGAGCATTAAAAGACAAGTCCTAGATTCTCTTCTTAAAGGGCACGGATATGTCCAGTTCAACTTGAGAAAATAAAGTATCGAATCCTAATATTGAATTAGCTTTAAGAATTGTATGATTCCACTAACCGTCTATTCCAAATTATATTCGGATACGCCAAGTCCAAAAAAGAAATTTATAGCTGTAATTGTTTTCTTTAACTCTAACAAATGCTTCCGATACGAATGAACAAGCTTCATCTGTGTTAGAGAAACATTACAGCTACTTTAAGAACCGTCCTCGCCGTAAAATATCTTTAACTAAAGATGCTCCCTTATAGCGTCTTAAAAACCCTCTCATCGGTCTTTCCAGACGCATTAAAAAGGTCTCCATTAGGTTTGAGTGCTTCGGAGATACGAAGAAGGTTAGGGGCATCAAAAAATACTGCTACGCTTCTGAAGAGAAGACTACCGTACTCTTAAGTGATTTAATGTCTTCTAATAAAGGAAAGATAGTCACGCGATTTCTAATAGGAGTTTATCAAGCGGTTCATAGAATTCCCCCATGCCATCAGCCATATTCGTTTCCAGCGCCATCTTGCGCATTTCCGCTGAAGAATATTTGCAGACGTGTGTCATCAACGTCGCATCGCCTTCGGTTGTGAAGGTTCGCATCTCAATCATCGCGTTCGGATCCTCTGCTATATTTGAGTTAAATGTCGACATATCCACGGCATAATTCTCAGTATTGGTCACTTTTTCCGGGATGACTACTTCTCGATATTTCCCGTAAATCCCGAACCTATTTCCCTTTGCATCCGCATAAACGAATAGGTATTTGCCCCCAACTTTAAGATCCACCTCGCATGTATCAAGCATCATGCCATCAGGACCTATTAGCCATCGGCGCATCAACTCGGGCTTAGTATGGCAGTCGAATACCAATTCGCGACGCGCTGAGAAATAGCGCGTGAATACGATTTCGGTTTCACCTTTAAGTTCCATCTTCACTTGCTTTTGGTTCGTTTTCATTTTTGCTAATCTCCCTGAGTTTGTATTGTTTGTAATTCTACGAGCAGCGCATCAAGCGCTTGATACCGCTTTTCCCACATCTGGCGGTATTTCTCAATCCAATCGGTCGCTTTTTTAAGGGGCGCGGTCTCGAGTCGACGCGGTCGCTCTTGTGCACGGATAGTTGTCGAAACGAGGCCGGCCTGCTCAAGAACTTTGAGGTGTCGCGAGATTGCAGGTTGGCTCATTTTGAAAGGTTTGGCCAATTCCATGACTGTCATCTCGCCTTTCGCAAGGCGCATTAGGATCGCACGACGTGTGGAGTCGGCGAGTGCTGCAAAGGTAGCGTCAAGATTTTGCATATCTATATACTTATATAATCATATAGCTATATATAAGTATTTCAACGATTTTCTTTATCTTTATTCGCCCTTTAAATATAATATGAAGAAAATTGTACGCCACTAGGGTATACATTCAGCTAGGCCTTCTCTGTGATTATGCCGATGTTTGCAGCCGAAGGCCCTATTTAGAAAATCGAAATTCGATAATCGAGAATTGAATGATTTAATCCCTGGGAAGGTGGATGAGGAATTGTTGATTTTAAAGAAAAGCACAAACAATAACCTAGTTACATTTGGAGACACATTTTAAGCGATTTTCTCTTCAAATTCAGTAGGACCTATGCATCCTAAGAATGAGTGAACTCTTTGTCTATTATAGAAGACACTATATTCCATTCCTATCGGGAGCCGAAGAAAAGACTCCGCGATAGCGTTGCCCCAACAATTCCCTTTTCTGCCATTGCCCCTCCTGATTTTATTTAAAGACAGAAGCTCGCGAATTCACGAGAGCAATAATTGGAACCTCGCTCCGAATGGAAAATTAAACCCTTTGCAGGATTTCTGGATTCGATCTTCTTGGAGTCCCAGTTCTGGCATTCCAAAACTAAGCGAGATTTATTACATTAGTTCTTATTGACATGATTTGAAACCAATCCAAAATAAGGCCAAGCGGATGTATAGATTCTCGTTGATTGAAAGAAAAGGATTTTTTAAGTTCCACTTTGAAGAATGGGTTTTATATATTATGAAAAAATAAATTATGTTCCATTTATTTTCTGAAATAAGAATATAATCATAATTTGAAGATGAAATGAAATATTCTTGATAATACCGGGATTGATTCAATTCTGAAATGGATATTTTGTGATAACAGAAAAAACATTAATCTTGGATGTTTTTGCGATATCGAGCGAATGGGGTATGGTGAGTAAAGACACCGAAAGTAAGTCTTGATAGTGGGGGCGCTCTTCGCCTATGGGAATAGGAGCTCTTATATATGGATTATCGGATTTTAAATAGATTATTTGGCTCTCCTGCAATTCGTCTGTTGAAAAAGGATAACGCTCCTTTTATCTTATATTTTTTGGAAAAATATTTTAGGGACTCTGGGAGAAATTTTGTTCCCTTTGAGGAACTTAAGATATTGCTGCGTCATGAATTAGAGAATATCCGAGAGGTCCATGATCTTAGTTTATATAGAGAAGCAGAGGTATATATTAGCGAATGGGTGGGAGAAAATTTTCTATATAGAAGGATTCGTTCTTCCGAAGGAAATGAAGAAATTATATTGGAGCCGACGAGCGAATTGGAAAAGGTTTTCTCCTGGATAGAAGACTTGCGTTCTTTAAACGAACGGGAGGCGATAGGAACGGAATCCCGTTTCTTTTCCGTGTTAAATAAATTAAAGGAAATCGTAGAGGAGAGCGTTTCGGATCCGAAGGAGAAAATCAAACAGCTAGAACTAAAAAGGGATGTTTTAGATGAACAGATCGGAAAGCTCAAATTAGGGGATGAGGTTTCCATTTTCCCAAGCGAGCGAATCCGAAGCCAATATGTATATGCGCGAAAGGAAGCTTTAGCACTTCTTTCGGATTTTAGGCAAGTAGAAGGGAATTTTAACGAAATAACCAAGTTGATCCATAAGAAATATTTGGATGTGGCGCAAAAGGGAGAAATTTTGCAATTCGCATTGGATGGAGATCAGGAATTGCTTCAATCGGAACAAGGAAGAAGTTTTCAAGCTTTTTGGGATTTTCTGAGGTCCGAAAAAAGTCAGGAAAAATTTGAAAGTATATTAGATTCTCTTTATTTATTAAAAGATGTAATCGCTTTGGATGATCGAAAATTTTTCAGAAATTTTAGACGTAATTTGAGAGAGGCGGGAAGCAGAGTAAACGGGGTTGTTTCCAGAATGTCGGAGCAACTCAAGAAGAGTCTTGTAGAAAGGACTCTTCGAGAAAATAGAAGGTCTAAGGAACTTATCTCTGAAATTAAGAATATCGTAATCGAAAGAAGATTCGATTACGATAATGAAAATTTCCATTCAATGGAGGAGATTGAGATTCGTCTTCCGATGGAACGTCCTCTTTGGACGGGAGACCCGGTAGATGCTTTTAAATCGATTCAGATCTCAAATGACGAAGAGGAATCGCTGTCGATTGATTTTTTGGAGTCAATACGCGGGGTCGATTTGGAAATTTACGAAAATAGAATATTAAGTCTACTTCGGAGCTATCCGGAGATAACTTTGGAAAAGGTTCTCGACACATTTCCAGATGATATCGGATTCGAGAGCCTGGTCGCCTATGTTTGGATCGCCGCCCGAGGAGAAAATCATTTCCTGGACGATGTGGAAACCTTTTTATGTTTTCCCTCTTTGAAATCTTCTGGAGACCAAAAACTTAGCGCTTATCGGGTTCCAAAAGGAATTTATAGGGTAGGCACTGATGGATAAAATAGCTCTTTTTGCTACAGCAGTATTAAAACTCTTAAAAGGACCAATTGGAATCGAATCGGATTTTAAAGCTTGGGATAATCTTCTTACGTATGAGAGACAAGTAAGAGAATACTTTGAAAAAATCGGATTATTTCTGCATTTAGATAGAGAGGACGGCTATGCGTTTTTACGACAAACTTCCGAAGATGAGAGCATTGAGTCCGAAGAGAAACTTCCTGTTTTGACTAGAAGGTTGCCTTTAACAAAGGAAGAAACTTTATTTCTTGTTCTACTACGCGAATGTATCATCGAACTGGAAGAAGCGGACCCATCAGGATCTGTTGTTCTTAGAAAAGGGGAAATATTTGATCGCGTTCGTCCTTTTTTTCCTGATTCTTCAGATGAAATCGACACCCAGAAAAAGTTCGAAAGGCTTTTTAAAAAGGCCGAAGACATGGGTTTTATAAAGCAGATCGATTCAGATACTGCACGAATAGAGAAAATTTTAAAAGCTAAAATCACAGTTTCGGATTTGGAAAGACTGCGAACAAAATTTAAGCAAGGATCAGAGTAGTATCAATGCTAGATCTATTTTCACCCGGTGAAATCTCCACAAATAGCGGATACAGATTAAAATCTTTGGAAATTTTGAATTGGGGGACCTTTCATGGAAAGATATGGAAGTTGAATTCTGAAGGCGAGACTTTTCTGCTAACGGGTGCAAATGGATCTGGAAAATCGACTTTGGTGGATGCAATCCTTACTTTACTGGTTCCTTCGGCGAAAAGAAATTATAATTTAGCTTCAGGACTAGAAAGTAAAAAGAGGGATAGATCGGAGAAAACATACGTTGAAGGACATTACCGTCGGTTCGCATCCGGTAGTGAGGGAATTCTAAAGATCAGAGGAAAACAAGAGGAATGCTACTCTGTTCTATCCGCAATATTCGAAGCAAAAGGAAAAAATCCTCAAATTCGGATTGCCCAGATTTTCTGGTTCGAATCGGGAGAGCTAAGAAAAATCTTTCTGGTTTCGAATGAAATTCTTGAGTTTGAAAAGGATTTGCTTTTAAGTAACAGAACCGTTAAAGAGCTTCGATCTGACTTAAAAAATAGCGGCGCAAGAATTTACGATAATTTTAAAGCATATGCAGTAGATTTTAGAAAAGCGGTGGGTCTAGCTTCTGAAAAAGCCACAGATTTATTCAATCAAATTGTGGCGATAAAGTCCTTAGGAGTTTTAAACGAATTTGTAAGGGAGCACATGCTCGAATCCAGAGACAAAAGAGATAGAATCGAAGAATTGGATAGGAACTTTTCAGATTTAAGCGAAACCTACCAAGCTATCCTAAATGCCAGAGAGCAATTAAAACTATTGGAACCGATAGAGCGGAAGGGGGCGGAATATAGGGAATGGGATGAAAAAGTTAGGAATGTGCAGGATTTAATCCGGTTTGTTCCTATATACTTCTCAAAGAAAAGTTACGAGCTTCATAAAATTAAAGAACAAGAGTATATCCTCGATCTTTCCCGGATTCAAGACCGATTAAAGGTCCTTAGCGACCAAGTTGAGTCGTTCAAGAGAGATGAGAGGGAATTGTTTAATGCATTGGAAAATAATGATACTCAAAAGAGAATTTCAGACCTAAAGAGAAAATACGATGTGATCTTTTTGGAGCAAAAAAGGAGAAGGTCGGAAAAGGAAAAATATTCTGAATATCTTCGAAAGATCGGTTTGAAAAATGTTTTAACTGAAGAAGTCTTTTACTCGAATTACCAAAAAGCAGGGGAAAAGCTGTCTGAGACCGAATCCACTCGGGAAGAGATTCGAGATCGACTCGGCGATTTGATGGTTCAAAAAAAAGAGCTGGAATCCGAATTTCACTCTATACGTTCCGAGTTGGAACATTTGAAGAAAAATAGGGAAAATCTCCCCAAAACTCAGTCCGAGATACGCGCCAAGATGTCCGAAGAATTGGGACTTTCCGAAAAAATGTTTCCTTTTGTATGTGAGCTAATTCGGGTCAAGGATTCCGAAAAAGAATGGACGGGAGCTTTGGAAAGGCTTTTGAGAAGTTTCGGCTTACGGATGTTAGTTACTGAAGAGGAATATGAAAAAGTTTCGGGGTATGTGAATTCCTCCTATTTGGGTGGAAAACTTGTTTTTTCTCGGATGTTATCATCTGCCGGACCATTATTGCAACCTAAAGATAGGGATGAAGTATTTTACAAATTAGAAATAAAGCCCGACTTGCAGAGATCCCAGAAAGAATGGTTAGAGGCTCAGATCTTAAGGGAATTCGGGCATATTTGCTCTGACCTACAAAGATTGAGAAAGGAAGAGAAGGCAGTCACGAAAGAAGGACTCATCAAATCTGGAAAAATTCGTCACGAGAAAGATGATCGCAAGAGTCTTAACGACGCAAGGGACTATATCTTGGGATGGAATAACCAGGAAAAAATTTCCGCTTTGGAAGGCGAGTTCGTCAAATTAGGTCAAGAAGTATATAAAATAGAATTGGAAATAAAGAAAGTCAAAGAAGAGGAAATACAAAACGACCGTTTGCGGGACGATTTGAAATCATTTCTGCGTTTCGAACAATTTTCTCAAATCGATGACCAAAGTCTCGAAGAACCGATACTAGAAACTCAAAAGCAAATCCAAGACTTGGAAATTCTCTCCGTTGAATACGGGAAATTAAAAGAACAATACGAACTTGCAAAAGTTCGCCTATCCGAAGCCGAAGGTCGAGAAAAGGAGACTACCAAGGAATTTACAATCGTTGAGGAGAGGCTTTCTAATTTACGAAAAGAGATGGATGAACTAACTTTTAGGATCAAAGAAATCGATCCCGAAATGTCTGCGCAAATAGGCCCAGTTATAGCGGAACGACTGTCTGGCATGGTTATTACACTTGAATCAATCTCCGAAAATGAAAGAAAATTTTTCGAAATGCTGACAAATGAACGAGACGATCATCTTAGAAAAAGGGATTCGATTGGCGAAGAGTTGAACAAGGCGATGGATCGTTACGTGAAACGTTTCCAAGAAGAAGCGGATCGAGAAGAATTGTCGGTTTCCGTTTTAAATGCGGGGGCATTTGCAAAATTAACTGAAAGAATTCGTAAGGATAGGCTTCCGGAGTTTCAAGATAAGTTCCGAGAGATGATGTCTGATAAGGTTGCCAAACAAATTCTGGAATTTAAGGCTGAATTAGAAGACGACGTAGCCGAAATAAAGGAACGGATCGACGAACTTAATAGTTCTTTACGGTATTTGGACTATTCTAAAGGAAAATCTTATATTCAAATTCGATATTTCGAAACGAAAGATCGAGAAATAGTGGGCGATATAGGTTTTAAAGAAATGCTTCGTGCAAGTATTCCTGATGTGGGTGATTCTTCCAATAATGAAGAGAAATTTGCCAGAATTCGGGAACTTTTAGGAAAGCTAAAAGGTGAAAATGGGACCGATCGTTGGTCTAGACTCGTAACCGATCCAAGAAATTGGTTAGATTTTCAAGCGGCGGAATTTCATCGAGAGACTGAAGAGATACTGCAAGTGTATGATTCATCAGCCGGAAAATCCGGAGGACAAACGGTAAAGCTTGCCTACACCATACTTGCTTCCGCGATTGCCTATCAGTTTAAAATTCGAGAGCAAGATTCTTTTCGTTTTGTAGTCATCGACGAAATGTTTAATAATTTGGACCATGAAAATTCCAGATATGCAATGGATCTATTTAGACAATTGGGTTTGCAATTATTGGTCGTCACCCCGATGGACAAGATTTCGGTCGTGGAACCTTATATACAAAATGTATATTTTGTTAAGAATAATTTGGAAGGAAGCGATTCGAGAGTCTACAGAATAAAAAAGGAGAAATTGGATCCGGATGAAAATACGAATGGGGATCGAAAATCAGGAAAATTTTGACAAATGATTTCTTTCGAAGAGATCCGTAAAAAGTCACTATCTTATTATAATAAGATTTTATTCCATTCCATTTTACGAATAGATTCTTTTCCTTGGGAAATTCCTACAGGAAAAGTCGAACCTGCAGAGTTGATTCGGAATCCTTCTCTGCTTGAAGAAATAAAGGAAGGATCCAAAGAGCGGAAAGAATTCGGGTTCAGACTTGTGTCTGTTCAAAGAGAAACTAGAAAATTCGGAATGCAAACACTTCCTGTGAAAATCGTATTCGATTCGGAGGACGACTTTTTAGCTTTCCTGAATAAGCGCGATGAATTCAAAGACTTTCGATCGGAATGTGAGCGCATCCTGGCGAAAATACCGCAGCTTAAGGATTGGTTGTCGAAAAATCCACTGACGGTTGTAGAACAAACCGGAAAATGGGAAGATCTCCTTTCTGTCTGCGAATACTTTTTAAAGAACCCTAAACCGAATTTGTATATTAGGGAATTACCTATTCGAGTTTCTACAAAATTTATCGAAGAGAACAAAGCCGTGTTACGAAGTCTCCTAGATTTTTTAATACCGGAACACATTGATCGAGAGGGACGGGATTTTGAATCCAGATATGGATTGAAAAAGGCAGAAGCATCTGTTCGTCTGCGGATATTAGACGCTGAGATCTCGGAAAAGTATTGTGGAGGCTTGACGGATATAAGTATCCCCGTATCCGATTTTTTGAACTTGCGCTTAGGCGAGTGTAAGCGGGTATTTATTCTAGAAAATAAGACCAATTTCGCAAATATTTACAATTTTCTTAGTTTTCCGAAGCTTTCTAACGCGATCGCTATTTTCGGACAAGGATTCGGTTTAGGAGTCCTAAAAGATTGCGTATGGCTTAAAGGAATGGAGATCTTATATTGGGGAGATTTGGATGTTCAGGGATTCGAGATACTTTCCGTATTGCGATCGCAATATCCGCAGACAAAGTCGTTTTTGATGGATAAGGAAGTGTTTCTTAAGTTTCGGAATTTCGCCGTCGATGGGGCGCATTCTAAATTTTTAAAATTACAGAATCTTACCGAAGCGGAGAGTGAAACTTGGAACTTTCTACGAACATTGGATTCTAAAAATCGTTTAGAGCAAGAACGAATTCCCCACGATTACGTAAAGAAAAGACTGTCGACTTTTTGAAAACATATTAAATATACTTAATTTTATTTCCCTTTTTAGGCAGATTCTTATCGCCAGCGGTGTAGTAATTCTTGTGACTCAGAGGCACAGGTGAATCTATGTTTATGGATCGGATAGTGTCCTAAAAGTTTCGCACAATTAGAATTTGAAGTAAGGCTCTTGGGACGGTCAAACCGTGAGTATTGAATTTGTATCCGGATTCGAAGTCGGTTATTTTCCTTTTCTAGGTTTTTATTTTAAGTAAGAATACGTTAAAACGTTTTTAGTCATTCCGTGTTTTATTCTGACTCGCTTTTTCTTTAAGAATCTCAGCTTGTGCGTGATTCCCGATCGTTTTGTAAAGGTCGGATAGGAAAGATAAGACTGATGCATCCTGAGGATTTCTCAACCTCAAACGCTCTCCCATGTCTATCGCATGTTCGACATTGCCGATCTTTTTAAAACATTGCGCTCCGGCAAAGATGGCTTTTGTGTTTCCCGGGCAAAGAGAGGACAGCATTACGGCGTAGTCGGCGGCCTCTTTATATCGTTTTAATCTTACGTTCGATTTCATTAAACATTTGATGATCGGAACCGAAGTTTTATTATCGGTGAGGACTTTTTCTAGCTCGGAAATCAGTGACGAATATTTAATTGATTCTACAGGTTCTGAATTTATCGATTTCATCATATTTTCGACTTGCGGCGAAAGGGGAATATTTACTTCCTCTTTCGATTGTTTATAAGTTAAGTGTAATATTGAAAGATCGTCAGTTAGATCTCCTTTTCTTAAAAGAGCTTCTTTGATTGCCGTAAGTTCGCCTTTTCCCTCGGATACGCACTCTAAGAAGAGGGTTTCATTTTCATTGATTCTTCTGTTCTGGATTCCTTCAGGGTGGAGCATTATATCATCCTTGCCGTCGGATCCAATGAAAATAGAATCTCCCGGAGCTAGGTGATAAGTTTGGATCGCAAATATTTCATCGTTACAGAAAGTTCCCAATTTATATAAAGGCGGTTGATCTTGTATAAAACTGGCATGTTGATCTTTATATAGAACTATTCCAGGATGTTCCGCATTAAAACAGTATAGGAAGCCGTTTTCATTGTCGATCAGTCCGATTACGCAAGAAACATACATTGATCCGTCAAAGGATTTAAAGATTTTATCTAGCTCGGTAAATGCATTTTTTAACCAACGTTCTGGGGTCTGATCCTGCGCAGTGGCCGACAATTTGACCCGCTGAATCATGGCTTCAAAAACCGAGCCAAAAACTAGAGCTCCGCCGGCCCCTTGGATGGATTTACCCATGGCATCTGCATTCGAGAATGCGGTATATTTTTTACCTTTTAAGCTTATTGTATGCGCGCTGCAAAGATCGCCTCCGATTTCCGATGTCCATTGTTTAAATTGAAATTCCTTTTTCTGCTTGATAAAAAACTCCACGCTTATCCGGTCATCGGAGACTTCGTTGCTGTTTAACGGGGTCATTAGTAAAGAGGTTAGGTAATAATCGCCGTCTTGTTGCTGCTTTAAAGAATGTAATTCTTTTAAAGTTCCTTCTAAATTCGAGTTTGTCTTATTCAAATCATCCACGACGTCTTTCAACTGAGTTGTTCTTTCCTGAACTTTGCTTTCCAAATTCGAATATAGGAGAGCATTCTCGATCGAGATAGCGGCTTGAGAAGACAGTATATTTAATACATCGATTCTTTCCGGCGTAAATGCGCCTGTTGTAAGATTGTTTTCTAGATAAAGCATTCCTAGGAATTTGCCGTGATTTCGAATCGGAAGAGAAATTATGGATTTGGGTTTATTATAAATTACGTAAGGAATACTTGCAAAATTTTCATCCCGTATCGCATCCGAGATTACTATAGTTTTGCCGGTCCGACGTACATATTCTAAAATTGCAGTCGGAGTCGTGTCGCTTTGAGTAAGTTGGGTAGATTCCTGATTCGTGACAGCCCCCTTTTCTTTTAAAGAGCCGCGCGCGAGGATTTCTAGATTTCCGTTACGATCTAAAATCAAGAATCCTGTTTCTGCTCCGGCGTTTTCGATCGCGATCGCCATTATCTTTTCTAATAATCTTTCTAAAACGATCTCGCCGGACAACGCTTGGGAGGCTTTTAAAATGCTATCAAAGTCCAATTGACGAGACGAATTTTCCTTCGCAGCCGTTCCGCTGGAATAGGTGGACGTCGTTTGGTAAGCAGTTGAGAGGGAATCGGTAGGTTTCGAAAATATATCGGGAAATAATTCTTCGATTTCCTTCACCTTCGCAAGTGCCCCCCATAGCGTATAGAAATAATGTGCCCTTTGTAGATATACTTTCCCGATCAGATCTTTTTTGCCGGAGAAGTAGAATTTAGCGGCTCTATCATATGATAACGCGAGTATATTTCCGTAATTATTTTTAGAAGCAGTATGTATAGCATTTTCATAAAGATCAGCTGCCGAAGATCTATTTCCTATAACCTTCATTCTTTCCGCTTCGAGCAAATATAATTTGTGAAGATGATTCATCGGAGCAAAGTCGGACCATTTCTTTATTTTTTTACGGATTGAGGAGACCATTCTAATAAACTTTCTTCGTTTAGATTTCGAAGCGGATTCACAGAGCGCCAAAAGTATCATCGAGCGGTAAAAATAGTATTCCGGAACCCAGGCAAGACCCGCTGCTGCATTGATATTTTTCTCACTTAAATCGGAGTTTTCTAATGCTTTTTCAAATGAGCCGCTTAAATAATGCAATACTGAAGACATGAAATAATAGAAAGAGAGACCGCTAAAGTTTCTAGTTTCAATCAGGTAGTCCAGGTTCTCTTTCTGAAATGTTTCCCCGAAAAATCCTTCGGGAAGAGGTTTGCGTTGGAAAAAGTGTTCGCTGAACTGTAAAATTATTCTAATATTACTAATTGCTATTTCCTGTTTAAATTTCTTGCTTAACTCTAGATATTGACTTGCCTTTTTTAGAATAAAAGATAAGGAATCGCCGCAAAGAAACGAGTTGTTACAATAAGTTATTGCGGAATAGCAGGCATATTCGAGGTCTCCCGTCTGGATGGCAATCCGGGATACTTCCTCGATACTTTCTTTAGTTTCTGATATATGTTCTTTCCAGTGGATAATAAAAGTATAATATATCATTTTTATTTTATTTTTGAAACTTACGTCATCAAATTTGTCAATAAGACGCAGAGCCATTTTTCCGAACTCGTAGCCTGTCTGTAGGTCACCGGCTGCGCTTATCAAAATCAATCCGTAAACGGAAAACGCGTACGCGGTAACTGCCGAGCTTCCATACTTTAAGGAAGTTATAATCATGTTGAATACGATGATGGGGAAAAGGTTAGGTAGGCCTATGTAAGCAGCCGGACAAGTTTCCATCAGTAAATTCATTGCGGCCAATTTCCGTAGGTCTTTCATATCCGGAAGGTTTTCTAAATCGCTTATGGATTTTGATCCTATCAAAAACTTTGTCTTGATTAAGCCAGTTATCACATCGATTTTATTTGCGTTAGTCGGAATATTAATGCCTAATGTGCGTAATATCTCGCTCGAAATTTCTATCGCTTCCCTATATTGTGATTGAGCCGTTTTGGCCCTCATTTTCGTTTCGAAAATATTGACCGTAGCAACTGTGGAACGTCCTTTTTGTACGGCGACGTTAGATAGTTCCTCCATCCTTTCGAAGTTGGTATTTAAATATTCGGTCTCGATAGCTTTGGAATATATTGAAAGAGTTTTTTCATACTGAGATTCCCAACCGGATTCCCCTAATATTTCCATCGCTACTTGAAAGTAATGCGAAGCAGATTTGTAAGCAACGGCGGCCTTGGCTTTTATGCCGGCTTGAAAATTCAAGTCGGCAATTTCGGATTTCTCGCGTTCGTCATCGACTAGATGAAATCCGGCGTTTAAGTGTCCGACAATATCGATTAAGTGCTCAGGAATTTTATCCTCACTATAGCTGCATAAAAGATGTCTTCCAATTTTGAGATGAAGTGCCGCTCTCTCCGATTCCGGTATCAGATCGTAAGCCGCCTGTTGAACTCTGTCATGTAAGAATTTAAAACGAATATCGGATTGGTTTACCGTAAACCGGGAGTCGGAATCTTGAGCGTTTAAAGAGTCCTTAGTCGTCAAATAACGGTAAGAATTTCCGAGAGGCAAAAGCAGTCCGTTTTCAGCCGCTACAAGAAGGTCTTCGATTATCTTTATACCGGGAAGTTGGCGAACTATCGAGATAGTTTTTAAATCGAAACTGTTTCCTATACTTGCACCTAATTGCAATATCCTGCCTGTCTCCGCCGGAAGGTCCTTTATCTTTTGGGACATTAACTCTACAACGTTATTAGTAATATCTCTTTCCCTTATTTTTTCCAAGTCCCATGTCCATGAACCCGTAGTGACGTCCAATATTAAGAGATGATTTTGATATAAAGTTTTTAGAAATTCGTTAACAAAGAAAGGATTTCGTTCAGTTTTAGATGCGACCAATTCGGCTAAAGGTCTTGCTTTTTCCATGTCACAATGAAGAGCGTCGGAAATTAAGAGATTCAGGCTGTCAAAATCCAAGGGTGAAAGCGCAATCGATTCTACGCTAGTTCCTGATTTTTGAATTTCCTCAATGACATGAAATAAGGGGTGTAGTTGGTCTACTTCATTATCGCGATAGGCACCGATAACGAATAAATATTTGCATTCCGAATTTGTTTCAAGGATTTCGAGTAATTTCAAAGAAGCCGAATCTGCCCATTGCAGGTCGTCGAGAAATATCGTAAGAGGATGATTCGCTCTCGCAAACACTTGGATAAAGTTCTGAATGGCAATATTAAATATATTTTGTGCTTCTTGAGGGCCTAACGTCGTTGACGGGGGCAATTTCCCTAAAATAAGCTCTAACTCAGGAACTACATCCGACAGGATTCTTCCGTTAGTTCCGAGAACCTGAATAAGTTCTTTTCTAAATGATTCGATAGTAGATTCCTGTGCGGATAAAACCTGCTGAATTAAACTTTGAAAAGCATTAAGAAATCCGCTATAGGGTATGTCTTTTTTAAATTGTTCGTATTTTCCTTCTATGACGTACCCTCTTCGGGCTAATACAGGTTTATGAATTTCGTTTACTAACGAAGATTTTCCGATGCCGGAATATCCGGAAATTAAAATCATTTCGCGTTCCCCAAAGGAAACTTTCTCAAAACTATTTAAAAGCCTTTCTAATTCCTCTTTCCGACCGTATAACTTTTGCGGAATTTGAAATCGTTCCGATATGTCAAATTTGCCGGGAACAAATTCCGAACCGTCGGAGACGCCGCTTCCATCTATTTCCGCGAGACATTTTTCTAAATCCGCCTTTATTCCGAAAACGCTTTGGTAGCGCTCCTCGGCATTTTTTGCCAATAGCTTTATTATAACTTTCGAGAGGTTTTCCGATATATTACGTTCTCTCTTTCTTTCGTGCGGAGGAATGGGAATTTTTGCGATATGATGATGGATGAGCTCCATCGAATTAGTGGTTTCGAAGAGAAGTTCCCCTGTGAACATTTCGTAAAAAGTCGCTCCGAGAGAATAAAAATCCGAACGGTAATCAATGGAACGATTCATCCGACCGGTTTGCTCGGGAGACATATATCCTAATGTTCCTTCCAAATGTTCCGGTGATTGAAGCGAAGCGTTTTCTTGCGTTAATCTGGAAGCGATTCCAAAGTCGATTATCTTTACGGATCCGGTTTGTAAATTTACGATTATATTGCTGGGTTTTATATCCTTATGAATTATATTAATTTTATGAATTTCACCTAAAGCTTCGACTATCTTGATCGAAATTTTTAGAGAGAGATCTAAATTTAAATCCTTAATAATTTTGTTAAGTGAAATTGCTCCGCAGTCTTCCATGACAATAGCGAAAGAGTTCTTGTATTTCTCGATACCATAGTAACGAATCACTCCGAACGAATGGATTCCTGCCCCTATCTCGTACTCCCGTTTAAATTTCGAAATGTCTTGTACGCTGGGATATTCGTTACTGTGAATTTTGATAATAACCGGATCGGACGTATCTGTCTTGTTTCCTCTATATACGGAAACATTACCGCCTTTGTGAATCTCTTCCTTTATCTCATAACCGGATATCATCGTTTTCCTGCTCCCTGATTTCATTGCTCGCGGAATCGATATCGCTCGCAAGTGCTCTTTGAAAAAAGTACTAATGCGATAAGCTTGCGCGAAACGTTATTACAGGTTTATTTTGATCTTTCTTTCGTTCATAGTGCCTTAATTCGGGAATCTCTTATCGCAAAATGAAAAATCGATTTCATAATTACCTCAGCAGGATTCTTATTCTCTAAGAGACGTATTTCTGAACCGAGATATTACATAAAAAGGGTGGCAGTATTCTATAAATAACTTATTGGATTGCGGTCTCGGATTCAAAAAGGTTAATATTTTGTTTGTGCGAATTAGTTCTAAATCATAGCGATTTGCGGATTGAATTTCGAATATTCCTTCAGTTAAAACCGATCAATAATCTCTTTTCGTGGATCATCTAATCGCTATACTTATAATTCTTCGTTATAGTTTATTATTTATTTTTGGTCATATTTCGCGATATAAGACGGCTTTGACTCGAATGCCCAAATCCATCGTTCGATTTCCTTTAATCTTACATATATAGCTTTTGCTAGCTATTCGCAACTAAACCTTGTTCGGATGGATCAAATTGCTTCTTCGAGAGTCTGTTATCATTGCCAATGTTTTTACTCATTTACTTAGCTAGCCGGTTTCTACGTAAGTATTTGTGAAATTGACGGTTTGGACCATTATAACTACGATATCGGATCTAAGCCTCACAAAACCGAAGTAGCAGTTTTAACTTTGGTAGGCTATCCAATACTCCCGCATAAGTATCCTTCGGTTAGTTATGAAAGAGAGGTAAATATATGTGGAGAAGGTTGCGGTGGGAGATTTTACTAAAATACGACTCCCCTTTGCGACGATCGAAAAATCGTTTATTAAGAGAACGTGATTTACCAAAAATATTTCGGCGTTCTTGTATAATATTGCATTTTTCCGTTCCGAATTATTTGTCATATAAATTATTTTGGGGATCAAGCCGGAATCGTTCAAGACAGACGAACGTTTTCATTCTATATTAGATAGGATTGAAAGGGGTCGACTCAAGCAAACTTTCGGTCGAGATATCGGTCGATCTGCGTTTGCCGTGCAGTTACATCTTCAAATTTGCGAATCAAAGTTATGTATGAATTTAAATAAAATGATAATCTATATTGTTGTACTAGGTTATGTCATCGTGAACGGTTCTATGCAGTTGGATTTTTTCGCAGGGAAGAATATTTGGGAAAAATATTATAAGGTAGAAGTTAGTTCACCGGCAGAGCAGAACATAATAGAAAGAATGACTGAAGTTGAAGCCGGAAGAAACGCCTACTACGCAAAGACTGTTTTTTTGCTGACGTTGATAATCCTGCTCGTATTTAATGTACCGTTTCGACTTGGGTTCGGTATCTCTTTCGTTTTCTATGCGTCGATAATGGCGGTTTTTTTCGGGATGAATCGGGCAACGATAGTTTATTCCTTTGCTTCGGTCTTAACATTGGCCTCGTATTTTATTTCTTCAAAACCGGAATGGATAAATCACGCCAAATGATTCTAGAGAATAGGCCGAGCGTTCTTTTACAAACAAATTCTATGGACTGTCGTGGGACTGTTATAGCAAAATGGACCGAGAGAATAACTCACGCTCATAGAAAAAAGCAATAACAAGTATCGAGCTAAACATTCTTGGATAAACGATAAATCTAATTTCAATTGTCTGCAATCCGGAAGATGTATCCGGCTTTTGGATCCATACTCGGCAAAGGGAAGTATCGGTGAAATTTAACGCCTCGGAGCGACGCCTTGGGGTTGACGAAAAAAAGCAATCCTTAAGATGCTTTCAAACTAGCAACGAACTACATTCGGATCAATGATTTTGAAGAATTTAAACCTAACACAACGAGTTCATCTAAATTAGGGATTACATTTAAAAATTCGATTCCAATAATTCTTTTTAAACCGGTATTTGATTCAACCGTATCCATTCTGACAATTCGCCCGGAAAAGTTTATATCTTCGATGGAATTTCCGGAAATGACTCCGATTATTTTCTCATGGATTTTCAGAGTCTTTGAAGATACATAGTCGATAATTGCAATACCATAGTTTGAAATATCATGAACGTTACCTTTAATTGCGCCTTTTCCCGTAACCGCTAAAACACTCATTTCTAATACATGGACGGTTTTGATTCGATCCCCCTTTCTTCTTTCATCTTCCATATATCAAAAACTCCCGCATTCCTGAATCATAAGACAAGTAAATTTAATAAAACCTTTCATTATAAATTATTTCCAAAAATTGAAGAATTTAACCCAAACCTGAAATCGAACGGCAGGTTTATTTGTGCCGAATAAACGTCTTCGCGTAGAAGGAACAAAAATGTGATCTTGGGCAATTCACTTCTATACTTATTCTAAAAATGGAGGGGTTCGGGCTTTTTATGAATTTGAACCGGTTCTTCACTTGAATTGTCGAGAATATCGGGACGAATATCGGAAGTACAGGTTTGTGTCAGCGGGTCACATCCCCCGATACTTCTCTGAAGGTGGTTTTATCGTGAAATTGGAAAAAACGGATGGAATCGACGGTATATTGCGAAAACGCAATATGCTTACGACGAGATAGATTTCAATCCTAATTTGAATTTATTGCTTTGCACTCACGTTTCGTCGAACAGTGAAATTCCCACAAATAAGAATTCGGAGAAATCTGAGTCAAAGAGCTGGTGCAATGATTTGAATATTCTATCCGAGATGATCCCGATAGAATATTCAAAAAACAAGATGTTTATCTAACCTTCCTTTTTAAACAGGATGATATGTCCGTCATCAAAATCAACTGGAAGAAGAAAACTTCTTCAGTTTAATTCATTTTTAGCTCGCCTACTTTAATTTCTCCCACCAAGGTTCAGAAATAAGAGGAGAGGCCATATCTACCCATTGACCTGGTTTTGGCACGATCAGATCGATTTTATTTTCTTTGGCTCCGTGGACGGTTCTGAGAATCGGTTCGTCCCAGGAATGAATCGCTAGATTGAAAGTTCCCCAATGCACCGGTAGCATTTTACGTCCGTTGAGATCGATATGAGCTTGTAGGGCCCGTTCCGGATTCATATGAATTGCTTCCCAAGTCCAATCGTATGCGCCGATTTTAATGGAGGTTAAATTGAACGGTCCCAACCGTTTTCCGATCTCGCTAAAATGGGAGGAAAATCCGGTATCTCCGCTATGAAAAAATTTATGTTTTGGGCCGATCACACTCCAAGAGGCCCAAAGAGTGGATTTGCGATTGAACAAACCTCTCCCCGAATAATGGACTGCGGGAGTGCAAATAATTTCAATATTCTTAATATTCTTTTTTTCCCACCAATCTAACTCTATGATTTGGCTACCCGGGACTCCCCAAGCCTCCAAATGCGCTCCAACTCCGAGAGGAACGAAGTATTTTGTACCACGACTTGCTAGGTATCGGGTCGTTTCCATATCGAGATGATCGTAGTGGTCGTGCGAAATGACCACTGCGTCGATCGGCGGCAGATCGGACAAGGCAACCGGAGGAGGAAAAAAGCGACTCGGTCCGACGCTCGTGAACGGAGAAACTTTTTCGGAAAAGACCGGATCGGTAAAGATTCGCAAGCCGTCGATCTCGACAAGAACGGAAGAATGTCCGAACCATATCGCTCTGAGTCCGGGTAGTAGAGGATTCGAAAAACTTTTAAGGTCCGGTTTTACGACCGGTATCGGATTCGAAGGAATCCTCTCTTCGGAGCCGAAGAGTTGTCTTTTGAGCATTTGCGTATATGTGCCGGGGACAATATTCGGAACGAACGGTTTGTTCTCGAAGAGGTCATCGCCTCCGTATTGCGGAGAAGTTCGGATTCTTTCCAATCGCTTTCCAGTAGGAGTTCCTCCAAACGAACTGAAGCAGGCCGTTTGTGATAAGATAAGTAAGAGAAGAAGTATTAAAACGCTCGCGGTAATTGTTGTAATTTTTTTCGTTTTATTCCAGATCATCAGGTTCTCCTAAAATGCCAAACTCTTACATTTGATGGGACGTTTCCACTTATAGAGACAAATCTGAAAAGATCTACAAGTAAGTTTTGTTTTCCCGATAGTAAAGCGATTGGCGATCTTCAGTATTCTATTAAATGGAGCGCGGTTCGGTTTTAAAAACAAACTATTCACATTATCTTTGGAAAAGATTATGCGCCGAGATTTGACAAAATGGCCTCCATCCGGAAAAACTTATAACCGAAAATCGATTCTGATTTGAACGGATGGAATCATCCAAAGTTATTTAATAATACCCGAAGAATCCTTTAAAAAACGGTATGAGCGTCCGTTTTTTCCCGATTATACGAACAAAGCGGTTTCAGGGTACATTATGTGGATGAAGGACTTAAAGATTCTTCCAATACAAGTCTATTATTGTACGGAGAGTCAGCAGGTCCCATTTGCATCGGAATACTTTTAACCGCAAATATTAAAAATCCTAAGTCGCCATTCCTTAAGGAAACTATTGTTATAAGGAAGTATAAAAGATATTCGACCTTGGGGTCCCTAATTGGAATTCCTGTAACGATGTATTTCGATATGATTAAAAATGGCATCGATTTTGTGAATCTATAAATTATCGGCAAGAATATGGGCTCCCGTATATTATAAAAGTTTGCTGAATATTTGCAGTCATAAAATAATATTCAGCATAATCGAGAATCGATTTTGAATGAGTCGCTTCAGCCGTAATCTTTTAAACGATTTTAAAATTTTCAAGACCTTGCGGCAGTCCGGAAAAAATCGCCTTTGATTCTAATAATGAGAAAATTTAGATACACTATCTAAAAGTGAAAAACATTATATCATTGTTTTTTTTAATGTTCTACCGGTTAACGTTATGGGTTCACATTATACGTTAATTTACTATGCTTTTGGTGAACCTAAAATAATCGCTGCCGGCTATCGGCCAATTTCTATTTTGCTCGGGAGTTTATTTCCGATAGATGTTCTAATTTACGGTCATCTTCCATTATGATAGAAACGTAAAATAGATTGAAACTTATATTTTCTTTTAATATATTATTTATCCTGATCGGAAGTTTGTTCCCATTGGCGCGTGAGTCTTAAACTGCCAATGGATTACTTAAGGTCGGAGGAGCAAGTCTGTCCATATTACGCATTCAATGACGAAATTCTTACTAGCCAAAAATCTTATATTGGCGGCATCTTTTCGAATTTTGGCAGTGACGGATCGATGTGGTCCCAAGTATAACCCCGGTCAGCGTATGTCACAACCTGCGGTTTGTATCGACGCGGATCGTCAAGACTTGTAGCGTGCACCGTAAATAGTTCAGGCATAGCGGCGAACGTCATATATACCGGTGAGCCGCATTTTGGGCAAAAGCCGCTAGTCTTAATCTTGCCACTGTCGCTAGCCATATTAAATTCTGCCGCTTCTCCGTCGAGTTTTACCGTTTCCCGAGAGGGAAACGTCAGATAAGATCCATGACCCGTTCCGCTCATCCGTTGGCAGTCCCGACACTGGCAATCATTCATAAATATCGGTTCATCAGAAATGTTGTACCGAATTGTGCCGCAAGCGCATCCGCCGGAATAGGGATTATTCATTTTTGTTTTCCATCTAAAAATTTTTGAAAAGTCGTATGTTCAAGATTGTGATGCAATTAGGCCACCGAAATGTGCTGTGCTAGCGCGCGTCCTGACTCCAGGAATGTTTTGAGATTTGAAAGAACCCCGGGCCAGCCAGTGGATATCCCTGCAAGCATCTGTGGATCTAGATCTTCATGGGTGACAACCAAACGAACGATCCCATTCGCATAAGGCTCAATATCAAATGTTACCCGCGAATGTTTTGATTCTTCTTCGACTTCCTTCGGTCTAGCCCAGGTAAGAACCAAACGACGCGGGGGGATACTTTCAACAACCTTGCCCCTGATGTCGATTGTACCTGCATCGTCCAGGCGCTGATGCTTCCACTCCGAACCGGGCTCCCAATCCGAAACGTTTACATGCGCCGGATTCTTGGCTAAGGGATCAAGCCAATATTGACGCGTTACTTCAGGATTAATTAATGCACTCCATACCTTCTCCGGTGTGCTGACTATGTACGTGACATAGACGAAACTAGGTTTTTCCATCATTTTCTCCTTCAAGCTGCACTTTCAGATCTTGTAAAAACCGTAAGCGATTTTGTTCGAATTTTCTAACCCAACGCTCATAGACCTCGTAAATCGGCACAGGATTAATAAAATGCAGTTTCTCTCGACCTTTCCAAACTACGGTTACCAGAACCGCATTGATTAGGATGTCGATGTGTTGAGTCGCCGATTGTCTCTGCATATTTAGCTGTTCACACAAAGCCGAAAGTGGTTGGCCATTGTTTGCATAAAGAAGATCGAGAACTTTTCGGCGGCTCGGGTCAGCCAGCGCCTTAAATACTTTGTCAGCACCTTCCATTTCCTTTAGCATACCAAAACAAAATGCAGGTAAATGCCTGCATGTCAACAAAAATTTAAAAGTCCGGGCAGTGTCGTTCAAATTCCGGCGCAAGTGTAATTCTATGCATTCAAAACTAAATTGGACCGATCGCTCGGAATAGGGATTTTCATCGATAACATCCTAAATTTTTCGGACATTTAATAACTGAAGGATAGATCTTTGCCGCATGAACTTTGACCAAGAAATTTTCAAAACAAGAGAACTCCCCAACGAAATGTGTGCTGAAGAAGATTAAAATATTAATGATTTTAAAGCTGGCTGCTAGAAAGTCTCGGAGAACATTGGCTGAATTTTAAATTGAGCATAACTTTATAGAAGTTTGCATTTCGTAGCATTGCTTGGGATCGTCTAATAGTATCGTATATCAAATTACGGATTATAAAACTATGTGAAAGAAATGCTCCAATTTTTTTGTTCAACTTAGAACACCAATGTTTCGTTTGTCGGTTTTCTTGCTTCCGGTGAGTTGGGCAGGTTCTTCATATAATTTTGTCCGGGAAATTCGAGAACAAAGGCGCCTTAAATAATAAGGAAACCGATGCGAGAACATTTGCATATTTTAGGGAAAATGAAAATGTTTTTAATTTTAACTTAGCCCTTTGGGACTACCTGGGTAAACTAATTATTAAGCTGACCGGGCCGGTTTTTATTTTCGGATTGTCCATTTGTCTTAAGCCCATGCTATTGTTTCCGCATGGAACATATTAAAGAATCCTATCAAACATTAAATCCGTACGCTGTCGAAAAAAGCGGAACCAGAATTTACTGCATCGATTATTCGAGTAACCCAAAACTCGTATTCGATTTGCGAAAATTCATAAAAGAAAGCTATATCTCTCACGGATATGTCGGTTTTTCCGATGACTTCGATAGCTATAATGACCGACATTCTTACTATTTATTCTCGACCTCGGAAAGAGGGGAGGTTTTGGCGGTATTAAGAATTATGTATAAAGAAAATACAAATCTTTTACCGTTTGAGTGGGGATTCATTAAGGATGAATCGAAGCGTTACGCGCAGTATGAAACGAATGTAGCCGACTTAAACTCATTTATTTTTACTAGAGCCCTGGAGTCTCGGAAGGCTAGTAAATGCTTATTCGGGTATGCCGCTAAGCATATGCTGGAGAAAGGAATTAAGAGAGCGTTCGGGATGTATGATATGTCGAATTTAGTGATTAAGAGTGTGTACGAAAAATACGGGGCGGTAGATTCCGAAGAATTTCCAAAACCGATTTATTTTCCGGGATATGGGGTAATGCGAGATAATGAATTTTATGTCTCGTTATGGAGAATTATAGAAATCGCGAATTCCCAGCTAGAAAAATTAGTTCTTCTTGCCAACCCGATTGCAGGAAGAAATATTTGATCGAAAAATGACGTAATTTGGGGTTTATTTTGGCACTGCTTTCATCTATTCTACTTTTTTTATCGACCTACTTGTTTTATAAGTGGTCCGATCGAAATGGCCTATGTAAAGCTTATGCCTTATTGACATTTAGCCTGTCCTTATGGTGCTTGTTTTTATTCCTTGGGCAGGTTCATTTTTCACCCCCTATTCGCATTTTGATCGTGAATTTAACACCGATTCCGATCTTATTTGTCCCCTCGCTCGCGACTTATATCGTAGTCAATTATACTCGGCCCTATGATTTGCTCTCGCCGCCTAAGATCCTTACAGCCATTCATATTGTTGCAGTTATCAGCCTATCCATGCTTTGCTTAATTGGAGAAGTTTCTCCCGCTTATGCAGAAGGTGCCGAAGTCCGCTTTCGGGCCAGTGCCTCATACTACTTCGTGGTGGGTTATATTTATTTTTCTCTCTTTGCCGCGTTGGGCGTAATCACTTACAATTTGTTTTTTGGAAATTATTTTGTTCGGCTTCATTCCCTGTATCTCTTTGTCGGAATACTGCTCGCCTGCGTTCTTTCGGCTATCTTCGTAGTGTTTTTACCTTTGTTCGGAATTTACTTAAACTCCCTTGCCGCAGTCGGCATGCTTGCGTTTCTTTGGTTTTCTTGGATTCCGGTAACAAAATATAGGCTATTCACCACCGAACTGACCGATTTCGGAAAGGATTTTAGAAACCCTACGCTTTCGTCAGTTATCGTTGCGATCAATCGGTTCTTATTGAATACGATGGATCCTAAAGCATTTAAGGAGATCTGCGATCAATTTGAAAGCGCGAGATCGGAAGAAGCATTTGCTTTGCAGGCGGAAATGCTTTTGGAATCGGCGTATACAAAGGAAGGAAGCATTTCCAATCATATTAGAAAGTACTCAAAGAAGGTTACCAATCTATTTATAGCTTAAAAATATAATGTCCAATGATTCTAATTTGGACACGAATAGGCTAACGAACTTTAAATTTTCTTCCTATAGTTTGGATAATTTCTCAGTTATTTCCCATATCGTTTCATTGCATTGAATTTTGTTAATGCACGGCTTATCTCTTTCAAGAAAGTATAGTCTTTCTTCCCAATTAGATTTTGGTTCTACTTGATTTGCGAATACCTAAACTTTTGAAATTCCTTTTTTAATTAAAGGAGAATTCGTCCTAAATTCTATAACCGTTTTAGCCTTTTACTCCGCCGAAATACAGCTATCACAAGCTCGCTCCGGGTCGGGATTTATCGAAACCAAATCTTAAAAACCTATTGACAAGAGACCATTGGTCTATTATTTAATGTTTAAGAGACCAATGGTCTCTTAAACGGAGGAAATCAATGGTAACTAACAAAGTCGTACTCATCACGGGTGCAAGTTCCGGTATTGGTAAAGCTACTGCCGAAATCTTAGCGAGAAACGGTTTTATAGTGTACGGAGCCGCTAGAAGGCTATCTGAAATGGATGAACTTAAAAAACTTGGAGGGCATCCAATCCAACTAGACGTAACTGATGCAAAAACAATCGAACGAGT
The DNA here is from genome assembly GCF_000306235.2 of Leptospira fainei serovar Hurstbridge str. BUT 6. Taxonomy (NCBI): domain Bacteria; kingdom Pseudomonadati; phylum Spirochaetota; class Leptospiria; order Leptospirales; family Leptospiraceae; genus Leptospira; species Leptospira fainei. Next base: position 124,959 of record NZ_AKWZ02000006.1, on the reverse strand, counting down.
TATCGACCAGATTATCGAATCGGAAGGTAAGATCGATGTTCTGATTAACAATGCGGGTTTTGGGCTTTACGGAAGCATTGAAGATACAAGTATAGAAGACGCAAAATACCAATTCGAAGTGAATATATTCGGATTAGCGAAACTGATCCAGAGCGTTATTCCTCATATGCGAAAGCAAGGATCGGGAAAAATCATTAATATTTCTTCCGTAAGCGGGAAGACATATGCTCCGCTCAGTGGTTGGTATCACGCATCGAAACATGCCGTAGAAGGGCTTTCCGATTGTTTAAGGCTTGAGTTAAAACCGTTTGGGATAGACGTTGTTATCATCGAACCCGGACTTATTGATTCGAATTTTAATGATTACATTGACCCGCTATTGAAACGCTCAAGCGGAGGCGCATACGACGCGATGGCCAATAAAATCGCCAATATCTCGAGGGGCTACGTTGAAAAAGGACGGAAATCCTCTCCTAAAGTGATTGCTACCGCCATTCTGGATGCAATCAATTCCTCGAAACCAAAAAGGAGATATGCTGTTGGAAGGCTTGCAAAGCCAATTTTATTCATTCGACGTTGGCTGGGTGACGGTGTGTTTGACAAGTTGGTCATGCGGCAATATAAATAAGCGAAGTTTATATAACTTTATAAATATTTTAACTACTTATCTTGCTAAGTGGGGGTAGGATTTTTTATGACCTGGCAAAGAGCACGGTCGCCGGAAAGGATCGATGAACGCAAAACTGCGATCTTAGACGCCGCAAAAGAACTATTTAGCCTAAGGCCTTACGAAGAGATTAGCCTCAATGGGATTGCTGCTCATGCCAAGTTTACGAAATCGAGCGTCTATATTTATTACTCGAGTAGAGAAGAGATTTTCTTGGCCGTTTTTTCGGATCTTGTTGCCAAATGGTCGGAAGATCTATGCGAAGTTTATCGGGGTTTGAAAAAGGGAATTCGTGTTGAATCTTTCGCCGAAACTTTTGCAAAGGCCACGGCGAAACATAAAAATTTTCTCGATCTATCCCCTTATGTTTACCTTTCTTTAGAGAAGAACAGTGCAGAAGAACAGGTGCTAAAATTTAAAACGCTATTGCTTCAGATATATTCCAGGCAGACTGCTGAATTAGAGAGAATCTTTCCAAGTCTCACTTTCGAAGACGTTCGTACATTTCTGTATTTAAGTCATACGGTTATGGCAAATCTCTGGGCATCCGCAAAGCCGAACAAGACAGTATCGAAAATACACTCCAAGGTCGAATTTCGCGCTCTTACTCCTGACTTTGAAAGCCAACTGAAAGTCGCAGTTATCGTCATTATGACCGGAATCCGGGAGTCTCGTACGAACTTTGCCACCTTAAGCAGAAAATAAAAAGTCGACCGCTTATAAAATAAATCATTTGATATCTTTTACCCGTTATTATATTTCTGGCGAAGACTGCGAATTCTCCCGATAGATATGAGTGCATAAGATAATAATAATATTCAAATACGTTTACTCATTGCCAACCGGTATTTCAGAAGATTATTTATAAACGATAATTTCTCCAGCGCCGCCTTCGCCGAAAAACAGCGTATCCTATTCTCGCAATCCACAACCGGGAAAACGGAGCAAAAGTCGGAACCTATCCTTTCTTAATTAAGTTTTAACAATTGTTCTAACTTTTCTTTCGAAGGGGTCATTTGTCTGAGTTCCTCCTTGGAAGGAGTCAATTGCTTCTCCGCCTTTCCGGTTGTAATACCGGAACAAGGATCCTCCTGCTTCGGTTGATCTGCCTTAATTGCTCGAATCCAAGTACAAGCAAGTTTCATATATCCTAATGCGCTCGGGTGGATGCCATCCACTGAATAGTCGGGACCGGGCATCAACGTATGATGCATATCTACGAGGGTCATCCTGGCTCTGCTCTCAGGAGGTTGATTATACCAGTTATTATATATATAGTTATTATATTTAAAGATTACCTTATTAACGGTCTCATAATCGAAAGAATAGGCGCCCGGTCCCGGAGCGGAGACCTTGATGATTTGAGCGACGAACAGGTGAGTCCTCGTATTGCTCTTCAGCAAAGTATTAAGTAAATTAAACAAGTTCGCGCCAGTAGTAGCGGCAATTTGGTCAATCTGCGCATCGGTTACGTTCTTAATTTTTAGTACCTGCCACATATCGTTTGTTCCAGCGTGAACAAGAGTGATATCCGAGAAGCTAGGACGAACAGCGATTCCCGTCAATTGCTCGATCGTCCATCCCGGGTATCCGTCGTGAGTTTGGGTATTTGTGAACCATTGCTGTACGTAAGATCCTCCACTTTGATAACCCTCCGTGGTAAAAACGATCCCATCCCCCATTGTAAGAGAGAGTAGAGTCAGCCATCCCCGATATCCTCCGCCTCTTTGCCCGGGAGGCATGCATACGAATTGTCCGATTTCGATGATAGGGCACTTCCAGTCATTTGTAAAACCTATGCCGTAAGTGATCGAATCGCCGAATGGGCGAATTAGAACCGGGTTGACTAGTTTATAAGGAGCGGGTTGGGCTGCTGCCGCCGTACTATAAAATAGTGAAATCAAAACGAACGCCTTAGTTAGAGACTGTCTAACTTTCATTTTTATTAAAACCATTGAACTGAAGATATCCTTTGCCATTTTGAACAAGTCAATATATTTTCTTAATGTAGATTAAATAGCTCAGATTATTAATCAGTTCATCTTTCGCGGAAAACGAGGATCGGGTTGGGATGAGAAAACCGGGAAAATACTCCCGGCAGTTTAAAAAAGGGAATGCTATATTACCTATGTTTGGCTGTCATTTTATGGTTACGTTTTCTTAAAATTTAATATGACTATATATGGATAAGTTTTAATTTTATAATAATGTACTACGATAAACTTTAAAATAATAAAATATTCAGTTTATACAAAATTATAATGTACGGTATGTATTTTATGGAACATGAAGGCTTGAATGTGAATCTGTTTATAGATTTTAAGTTGAACTTCGCAATCGTTTGCACAGTTGGATGGTCTTAATAACTGTGGATATATAGCGCTAAATTAATCGAAGGAAGTTGTTCGGTTTTGATCTCTGGTTCTCGTGTCTTTTTTGCTTCCTGCGATAGCTCTTGATCTGTCTTCATGTGACTGTCTTGATGATTTGGAAAATGATAGGCGTAATCTAGTGAAATAGTTTAGAATTGAATAATATGTCTAAAAGGGAGTGCTTATTTCGGAATGGAAGAATTGAATCGGAATTTGACAATCGGTCGGCCCTCATGCCTCTTAAATGATCGCCGTTTATGCTGAATTTCCGGCTTACAGTGTCAAAGGTAGAAATAAACGTTAATCAATTTTGAAATATTAATTTTCCTTATTAAAACTCTTTACAGTTCCATCTGCAACGGAGTTCAGTGGAATCGGTATCGGCCTTGCCACAGTTCAAAGAATTATCAAAAGACATGGCGGTAAGGTTTGGCCGGAAGGACAGCCGAATCAAGGTGCTACGTTTTATTTTACTTTCTAAGAAAGAAAAAGTATCTGCGAGAAAATAGAATTCTATCGGTTGCGGATAAGTCTGATGGCAAGGATTGAGGTTAAGGACTTTAAAAAAGCCGGATTAAAAATGAAATTGATGATGTAACATAACAGAGAAGTATCGCCGGAAAAGATAAGTCGGACTCCGCAAGCAAACGGAATTCTATTAAATTAAAAAGGAAAATATATTGCGATGAACCGAGCGAATGAATTTTCTATCAGTTTCGGCATCATTCGCCTTTCTTTCAATGAGCGCTAATCTCCCGTTTTATTAGGAAACCTTTCCGCTTTCATATTCTTTAATTCATTTAACTTTCTTTTATCTATTCCGATTATAAAATCACGCATCGGATTATAGCCATCTTATTAGGCTTGTCGTAAGCTTTGCACAATCGCATTCGTCAAATTAGGAAAATGAACCGGAGCGGTCAGGTAAGGACTATCGCTTTTATTCTTTATCTTCCTTCTTCGATTTCGCCTGAGCGGATCGTAAAGCCTTTGCTTCGAGAAGCCGAGTATATTTTTCCCAACGAGCGCCGGCCTCAGAATTGTTTTTTTCCACATGAAAATAACAAGTTTCCGCTCCTGCAGGAATTGTACTCTTAAACATTACGTCCCAACTACAGGTCCTACCCTGCGTTTTCATAAATTCCATAGCTGCCTCTAACATACCTTGCACGAAATATCGCTGCACTCGACAATCCATGGCTCCATAGTGATCCTGATGCGGGCACCAATCGATGTGAAAGTTCACTCGGTCATCATCATCGATATTGGGCGATTCAAGAGAAGCATAAGCGATGCGATTGATGATCGTCGCATAAAAACTGATCCATTCAGAATCGGTCATATCATTCGGAATTGTTGTACCTTCGGTAATTTGCAAACCGATGTCATATCCGATTTCACGGAGACTGTCATAGATAAGAGATTGGCCTTCCGCACCGAATTTCTTTTCCACGTTTTTTAAAATTCCAATGACAGCCATGGCTTGCATTGTTCCCCATTGCCAAAGGGTTGCCGGATCGAAATTTGTCTTACCGAGAATCTCGTCCCGAAGTCGCTTCAGACCCCGTCCGTACGGTTGATTGAATTGAAAACGGTCCCAGGCAGCTTCCGATCTCCGTTTCCAATGTTCCTTCGTTTTATCAAGATGGTCAGGCTTCGTAATCATAGCAGAATATTCCCACGAAAACGAAGGATTGCAAGCATTTCTGCTGCGCTGGGAACCTCACACAAACTTAGATTCAGAATTATACGAATCCAAAGAATTTCGAAAGACCTGTTTAGAATTTTTTAAACAAAGAAAAAAACCGGGATTCGAAAAAATCCGAATCACTTTCGATCGATCGTATAAAATTCAAGCTGAGTCTGAAATCATTGAGAGAGCCGTTATTCGGCGGGCCGCCGTTATTTTTATAGAATGGAAACACGGTAGTACAGAGAATGTTTCCATTCAGTTAGAAAGGAAAACCGGATTATTTTTTAAACGATGGTATTCGATGAAAATGAAATGTGGAGGTTGGCTTTCGATTCATCGGAAAATCGATTAAGTCCTTTTTTTTCTTTGACTTCGACAAAAAAGGAATTAGAATTGTCCTCCCTTATCCGATATGAAATTTCTTTTTTACTCACTTTTGTTTTCATTTACCGTTTCCTGTATGAAGTTCCAGGAAAACTCGCTTGATCCTAGTTCTCCGAGTGGATTTCTTTTTTCTCTTTTATCTTCGGAAAGTCTATACGTAGCGGTCGGTGCCAACTGCACTTCATGGACCTCGAGGGACGGAACAAATTGGAACGTTCAGCCCAATACGCTTTTCCCGAATTGTACGGGTAGTGGCGGCGCTACAATTAATGCTGTCGCTTATGGGAATGGTAAATTTGTAGCGGTAGGAAGCCTAACATCCGGAACCGCAGGTTGCGGAATTTGGAGCAGCACGGATGGACGTAAATGGATTCAAAGTACGTGCGGAGGAGGGATGGCTACGCCTTTGCATTCCGTCGCTTATAACGGTTCGAATTTCGTTGCCGGAGCTGAGGATAATTATCCTACCTTTGCGACTCATTTTATCCAACAATCTGACGCAACTGCTTCGACTTGGACCCAGGTTTCCTTTGGGGCCACAGCGATTAACGGTTTTGTTTCCTCGGTAATCTCTGTGGGTGGAACATACTATGCTACGATTTCGACGGTCGATTCATTTACCTCTTCAAACAACGGAGGAACTTGGTCACAGTTTTCTTCTTCCCTGACTAGCTTGGGCGCTTATGCTTCTAGCACTAGCTCTCCTCTAAAAATCACCGCGGGTTCCGGATCCAGGTTGATCGTGTATGGGACCTCCTCGACTTTCATTCCCGACTGGAGTTATACGGATGATTTAGGGGTTACATGGACGACGAGAACTTCCACAGCTGGCGCAAATACGGGATTTAATGCTGCGGTTTATAATCCGGTCTCTAGCTTTTTCGTAGCGTTAGGCACTACCTGTCTTTTAGGACTTTCCTCGACCGGAGGAACAAATATGGATCCGCCTACGAATATGCAGAGCGGATGTTCGACTACGACTTGGAATGCTCTCGTGGTTAATCCCAAATCAGGATTACTGGTGGCGGCTGGCACAAACGAAAACTTCGCTTATTCACCGCTTCTCGGCGCTCCCGGAAGTTGGACGATTTCTACGACTGGGAATACGAATACTGTGAACTCGATCGCCTTAAGGCCCTGAAAAATTAGGGAGATTCGATTCGTATCGAAAATTATGAACGTAAAAGATTAAATATTGAATGTAAGAGAATATTTTATTCGAATAGCGAGCGGGTCTATGCATTCGAGAAGCCATTCTTTATCCGAGTAAAACTGCACCTTCTTTCGGTTTTAGAGTCCATCAAAATTTTGTATGTGTAAATGGATTCTATTTCTTATCTTCCGGATAAAAGAAAGTAAAACTGTAGTTTTTAATTTCCCGGCTGCATTTGAAATTATTCTTTTCGTACATAGAATATAACTTTTCCATAAACGGAAAATAGAAGGAAGATTTATTGTCCGTTAGGAACTTTTTAAAACTACTTCGAACTTCAGGGAGTAGCGTCTGATTCCGGAAATCACAAACGGGAGTATTGTCTAATCCGTTTGCGTAATCGTTCATATAAGCTCTTCGGAATTCTTCGGCGCGTTTTCGATCAGGAATGGTTTCGTGGTTTTTTATAAACTTCTCAATCAAACTTATTCTCTTTCTCATTTCTTCCCAAGAAATTCCGATTCCACCGTCGCAGGTATAAGGGTCACCGACTTTGGATAGAAGTAGTAGATATTCTTTGAATTCGAAGGAATATTTAGACAATATTCCGGCGTAGTAATCGTAGTATTCTACCAGACTCGATTCGCCTTCGCAGTATTCGACGGTCAAACCTGAATATTTGAGTTCATTTACTAATTTCGTATTATATTGGCCGTAATCGAGTTGCAGTTTTTCGTTTAATTTGGGATTAATTTCTTCCTTCTGCATATTTAAAAAAAATGTAAAGGAACGAAACGCATTTTCAGCGTCTTTCGAATTTGTGTCGAATGCCGAAAGAAATTTCTCTTCCGCTTTCTTGATCGACGATAGTTCTCCCTTTTTTAAGGTTTTTAGATATCGCAAATAGCCTGCAAGTTGATCTTCTTCGTTTACTTTCTCTAAATAAGCGTCAAAGACCCACCCTCGATTTCCTAACCATTCTACTTCGACCCATTTCCCGGCTTTTCCATTGATGACTTCTGTTTTATCGCTTTGTTCGAGTAATTCTACCCGCGTTCCTTTCGGTAATAATACTATTATCGAACTATTTTGCTCGGGTCTTTCTCGAAGATTTAGCCAATTATCGGCGATAACCTTTGAATAAACGGAATCGGCATTTAAGTTTGCGGAGTTCGAAAAGGCTATCAGTATTGAAAAAAGAATTTTAAATATTGAATTGTGAAAGCTGATCTTTAAATTTAGTTCGAAATTTAGTAAATTCTGCATCACTCTATTTCCTTGCGGGTTATTCCGATAGTTAAGAAATGTTTTGAAATTGACAAGCTTCTTTATCGAACCCGATTCAACCATAGAACATAAAATGGATCATATTCAATGAGGATTCGCTGGTTTGCATTTACGGTATCTATTCTGTTTCTTGAATATTGCCAGGATGCGCCGGCCGTTTGCAGAAGAGAATGTCGGGAAAAACTCGTAAATTGCTTCGCTTTGGACATGACCGTTCCGGTCGATTCCCAAAGTCGGATATCGTTGACTTGCTATCTCGCCGACGCACTGTGCGAATCAAATTGCAATAGCCCCGGAGGAACGACTAAGACGAATACTTCGTCCGTTCATCGAAGCGGATCAAGCAGCGAGCAGAGCAGCGGTGGTAAATAGAATCAGGAATTTTCTGGCGGTTCGGTAAGATTTGCTTTCTCGCAAATAATCCTTGGATCAGAGTGTATAAATGAATTTATGAGGTTTATGAAGTATGGCAAAAGTACGAGATAGCGGGATGCCCGGCGAAGCATATTGGGAATCATTATTCTCTGTGGATACGATTCTTGAAAAAATGAAAATTAATTCAGATCTTCAGGATGTCGTTGAAATCGGCTTCGGCTACGGAACTTTTACTATACCGGTCGCGAAGATAATAAAAGGGAAGATAATTGCTTTCGATATCGACGAATCATTAGTGCCTGGATTTAAAAATCGCATCGATAAATTGAATATTAGGAATATAGAATATAAAATCAAAGATGTTCTTGTTGAAGGGGTGGAGATCGGCGATTCTTCGGTCGACTATTACATGCTGTTTAATATATTGCATACCGAATATCCTGATATGTTTTTGAAAGAAGCCTACCGCGTGGTCAAGCCGGGGGGATTTTGCGGGGTTATACATTGGCGCTCGGATATTCCTACGCCGAGAGGGCCGGCCATCGACATTCGACCGAAACCGGAATTTATCAAGTTATTGCTGGAGAGTAGCGGATTTGCGATTGAAGAGCAAAACTTGATTCTCGAACCATTTCATTTCGGTGTCCTCGGAAGAAAATAATCAGAGAAAAACATTTCTTGAATTTTTCAAGTCAGCCAAGATCTGTTATCATTCTTTCGTAGCTTTCACTCGTTACAAAAGTAAAGTATGCTATTTTTTAGGAACCCTCTCGAAGTTAAACTGGCAGTCGGAGTCGTTCAGGCCTAACGTAGTCGGACGAGAAAAAGTTATCCCATGTCTGTCCTGCGAAACCCCTTTTGACCATGATATCAAATCCCATTTACATGCTATTTTCATGAGTTCTGGGACTTGATGTCTTCGAAAATAACTATTGTAGAAACAATCGTGCACCAATAAATGATACGAATTAAGATCATCCGTCGCTCTCGAAAAGGAAAAAGTAGATCCGAAAAAATTAGATTCTTGTCTTTTGGACACATTTACCATGTATTGAAACGGATCTTTCGATTTATTCAGCGCTTTTAATATATATTTTGCGATCTTATCCGGTTTCATATTTTCAAAAAGAAGGTTTTCCGTTATCTCAATCGATCTATCAATGCTAAAACCATTTTCAATACATCGATCGTAAGTGGCGCGAATTAGACAGCTCCATGAAAGATGGTATTCCGATTGAATATCGACGAGATAGCTTTTGTCTTGTTTCTTGAAGTTACGGTAGTTAGCTTTTATTCTTTTAATGTCTTCCGGATTGAAAATCGGGGAATTTTTCAAAGTTTTCCAGTAGGTCAAATTCATTGAAAGCTCATACCAAAAATTCGTTATGAACAATCGACGGAATACTTTCCTTAAACCCTTAGCGGCTACAATTATTACGGCTATTTTTATCGCCAACACTATGATTAATATATTCATTCAAATCTCCTTTAAATTCGGAGATGATCTTAATGAATATATTGGATTCGGTATTGGATAATTCGGACATTTTAGATAGGTATGAAGAAGGATTTTGTCCGGCGAACCGCTTAAATTCGCGTATCATGTGCGATTGATCGCTATACTTATTTTCGTATGTTTTTTGAACTAAAGAAAAGATTGAATATTCATTTTGATGCAGAATAGATTGCCTGCATTTTTCGAATTTAGCAATCCTATACAATAACTGCGGCGTAAATCCGGTATAGGATAGCACTAAACGACGGATCTGCCTTGAAGAATAGCCGATTTCTAAAGCTAATTTTTCCAGCCGTAATTCAGGCTTCTCCATTATTCTCCGGGCGATAAATTCTGCAAGAATCGCTTTCTTCCCGATATCTATCTTCTTGAAGAAATTCGATATATGAAACGATTTCTCGCTTATGATACTATAAGATTCGACTAATTTGCGGAAATGTGCGAATTTTTCTTTCGGTAAAATTTCTTCTAGATCAACCACCTTATTGGTAAAGAGATTGGCCGGAATTTTTAAAAAATTGAATATGAATCCGGGCGTAAGCTTAATTGCAAAAGTATTCATAAAGGAATACTTTATATTCCAGTCGATCGAAATATCCGTTTGGCCTACTAGCAGATACTTATCTTCCTGCACCTTTAAATATGGCGATAAGCTAGCGATCGAATTTACGGTCCGTATGCGGTGTTGAAAAGCGGATTTGTTTAGAATATAATATTTTTCCGGCTCTAAATCTTTATTCATCGAAGGGATATTGTCCGACTTACTTTGCATGATTTTAACTTCGAGCAAAATTCACCATAATCTTTTGATTTTGAAATCTTAACCGTTTTGATTTCTGCGAGTCAACGTATTTTGCTCGTCTTAGCTTAGTGGGACGAAGTGTTTGAAAGCGCGTACGATAACGATTCTAAGCGACTAGGCCTTACGCGAGATCCTCGGTGGACGGAACACCTATTGAATGAGTGCGCTCCGAGACTGAACCGCCGATCAAAGGTAGAAACGGACGCATCGATGCCCATTTCATGGCAAAGGCGCGCGATTCTGTAAGGCATATCCGGTTTTTGAAAAATCTCGTTTAAGATCAGACGTTTCCGGAACGTGCAAAGTTATAGTATATACAATAATAAATAATATCTACGATCACGAATTAGATCCTTACGGACTTACTTCCAGCCAATTTTCAATTCTCGCTCTCATTATCAAGACGGGATCTGCTTCTCAAAACCGGATAGCTAAGTTTCATCGGATCGAAAAATCCGCTCTCTCGAAATTTAAGGTTAATGGAAGAGGACGGTCTTATACAATTAAAAAAGAACGGTCGCAGCGTGGATGTGACAATGAGTAAAGAGGGAGAGGGAATTTTTTGCAAGAGTATGGTCGGCTGGAGAAATGCGCAATCCCAAGTAAAACTCAAATTGAAGAAAGACGGAGTCGATGCGATCGGGGTTTTATTCTCCAGCCTGACGGACAGTTAATTTTCTAATTCGTTTTCCAAATTCATTTACCCTACAATATTAAATGCAATATCGCGACCATTATCCTGAAAATTCGCACATCGGTTTTAAGCGCCGCGGCTTCCTTATTCCATCTTTTCAGCAGCAGGCTCCTGATTGAGATACGGATACTCCGGCTGAAGAAGGTCCGCAGTCAAAAAGGCCAAAGTGTTTAGATTTATCCCCCAAAATCTGAAAGTATTCGCTATAGCGAGTTTTGGAGAGCATATCCGCGGTGTTTCCGCAAACTAACATGGGTTTGTCGGTCTCAAATAAATGGTGATCATCTAATATAAATCTATACGGGAGATTTTCGAGATTTCCCTTATAGAACGCTACTTGTCCAAAATCCTCGCAACGGTCTTCCAGGGGAATTTTAAATGCGCGATAGGTGATGGAGAAAAAATTCACATGTCCGATTTTACGCTCTATATCTTGATTTTGTAAATTTATCTTAGTTTGAGAAACGATTCGAAAGTCTTTGACTCCGAACTGAGAAAGAAGCCGACGGAAATCCTCGGTATACAAAGCTCCGCCCAAACATTCCCCCAATAAAATCGGATCCTCTTTGAGTTCTTCCGGAATTCTTCGATCGGCGAATACGTCGCTGAAATATAATTCTCCGCCCGGTCTCAGAACTCTAAAGATTTCGGAAAATACCGATGCCTTGTTCGGCGAGAGATTTATTACACAATTGGAAACGACGAGATCTACGGAATTATCTTCGATTCCTAGGGATTCCAAATCTTCGATATAGCCTTTCTTAAATGAAACATTAGAACTTTCGTATCCGAATTGAACTCTATGATAATCCTGATGGGAAAGAGCCACTTGGAGCTGCTCCTCGGTCATATCCACCCCGATAACATATCCGTCTTCTCCCACAAGTTTTGATAGAAGATAAACGTCGCGACCCGATCCGCATCCTAAATCCAAGACGGTCCTACCGGAAAGAGCGGGTGGGAGAGGTGATCCGCAGCCGTAAAATTTATCTTTAACTTCAGGATGAATTTTATTGATAATCGGAAGATACGAAGCAGGAAATGATTCGATATTGCAACACGCGGATGTTTTCAAATCCTTATTTGATTGCAATACTTTACCGTAATAATTTTGAACAGCCTCTAATGTTTCGAATGCGGTTTCCGTCGCCATTTTTACTCCGATAAAATGAATTCTTTCAATTCGATTATCAACTTCGAGATCGTAACTCCTTCGATTTCCCGATGTCAACATGGTTTTTGCCCTGATTTTTCGAAGGAATTCATTTAGTGGACCACATTAACCGTCATTTCCATCGACTTTGATACGGAAGATTTCGACAGAGGATATTTTTTACGGATCGAAATAATCGATTAAAAAAGGGAAGTCGGATGATTTCAATGATAGACGGAAATAAAAACGAATGCGTTTATCGCGATTCTGCCTATAATAACTCCGAAGCCTAATGATTTTAATGGTCTGAAGACGGAACGTCCTGCTGCTGGTTTGTTGAATTTTTCCAATTAGTTCCCAATCCGATTGGAAATTTAACGATGGGAAGAAATTGAAATTTTGCGACGGAAATCTATTAGAAAGTCGGCTTCCGAGGTTTTTCATAATGAGAAGTGGCGCTATCGTCCTTATTTTAGTTCTCTCAATTCCTTTCCTTGATTGTCGGCAAGGTCACTACACGAATGACAAAGTTGATGATTCGCTAAATCAATTTATGTTTGTCGCACTTTACTTGTTGCTCACTCAGCCGTCCCCTTGCAGTACCTTCAACATAGTTCAACTGACGACCTCTTATCAAAAATTACCCTTTTCGCAGGATAATATTAGGCATCCGTCTCCCTACTGGGGGGATTCGTTTGTCGGTTATGCGGCAGGTACTATATTGGCGGGACAAAGTTATAAAGTGCAGTCCACTACCACTAATCTAAATTCTAGTTTTGGAAGCGCTTCTGTGTATTATCCTCCGGCAATATGTTCTAGCGAGAATACGGCAAATATTGCTTCGAGAGCGCTCGCCTCATGTAGCTCTAGCTCGAATAATATCTCTTGTTCAGTCAATGGCGGTTTTACGAATAATTATCTTTTCGTACTGGAGCTTTACTTTCCGTACTCATTATCGCTCGTTTATCCAACCGATATTTCGATTAAGATTCAATGAAGGTTCTTGTCATCGGTCTTTAATGGAACGGAACGTCTTTATTTCGAGTAAAGTCGATTTAGAATTTCTTAACTATCGACAAAAGATTTCAATCTGGAAAGCGCTTGGTCCCATTGCTCCGATACGAATCCTAGATATTCCCGAATGTCTTTAAAAGGTTTTGTATCAAGTTCAAAAAGATTTTCGCGCCCAGAATACGTGCTCTGAACGATTCCTACGTTCTCCAATACTTTAAGGTGTTTGGTGACTGCTTGTCTGGACAGTTTCGATCCTTCCGTTAATTGAGAGATGGATCGAGGCTGTCCTTTTGAAAGCTTTGCAACTAAAGATAATCTTGTCTCGTCGCCGAGCGCGGCGAATAAGGCCGCATATCCATGCAGCCGGGCCGTCTCACCTCTGCGAATGGACTGCGACATACTCGTTTATATTCTTCATTTGGGAACTCCAACCGCCCTCATTCATTCTGAATGCTTCCGCGCGACGGTTCTCGGGAATTTTTTCGAATCCTGACTCGATGACGGTCAGCAAAGTTCCCTTATGAGTTTTTTCAAGTAGAAATTCGACGAGCGTCGGTTCCTCTTTCGAGTAGTCCACCTTCATATCGAGAGCGTAAGGATGCCAAGTAAAAGAGAAGAGTCGTTCGGGCTCTATTTTTTTTACAACAATTTCGAACGTAAAATCCTCGTAGCCCGGCCAGGTCATCCGAGCTTGATTGGCTTGACCTACTATAAACTTGTTTTCGAATTTGGCTCGGAACCATTCTCCAAATTGCTTATGATCCGTCAAAGCCTGCCATACCCGAGAAACGGGGGCATCCATTTCGATTCTTTTTTCTATACGATTTTCCATGTGCTACCTCTTGGTTGCATAATAACAAGAGTCCGGAAAAATGCAACAATTTTGTTGCATTTCTATTTAATTTATCCGTGGATTTAAGCCTTATTTGAAAAGGCAAAGAAAATTATTTGGCGTTCCGCAATCCTAAAATGAAGTAGAAGCCAATCCGAAATAAAAGATGACTTTCGGGTGAAGTGAGAGCGTGTGCGAGAGCCAAACGTTGCAATAAGCGCGATGCCTAATTTAGGCAACATTAGATTACGGAAATGAAGAATGTTTTCGATCTTTCCTTCCCGTTTTCGAAGATTCATTGTCGTTCCTCTTCGCTAAGAGTTTCTATTTTTTTCTTGGCTTGGCTTATATCTGTCTCGACGGAGGTACGAGCAATTTCTATAAAATAAGTATAATTCTCTATCGCTAATTTTTTATTTCCCGAGTTTTCGTATGCTTGCGCCAGGCTATAAATTATCTCGGGCATGTCGGGCGCGATTTGCAAAGCTTTCTTATAACTTTCGATAGCCCGGATATGGTTCCCTAATTTCTCAAAAATATTACCTTGATTATAGTAAGCTTTAAAGTAATCCGGATCGACTTTAATTGCCTCGGAGAATTTCTCTAGCGCTTCCTTATCTTTCGATAAGTTCATATAGGCGAGACCGGCATTCGCAGGAAAGTCGGGAATTTCCGGAATGAGCTTTTGGGCTGCTAAGAATTTGTTCAGAGCTTTTTCCGGATTGGTTTGCAGAAGTTCGATTCCTTGACGATTTAATTCCCATCCCTTTTGAATAACTGGATCTCTGAAATTACATGTATTTAAGATCGAAATAAAGACATATAAGTAAAATGTTCTTTTTATAAGCTCCATAGCTTATCCGAATATACGAAATTAAAAACTGATAGAACTCCACGAACAAACCTTCGGATGTTCGGGGTCCAATAAAATTTGGGACGATAAGTATCCTCCATTGCGGATCGGCAGATATCTAACAATGAATACTATTCTATCTCAGATTCTTCTTGCCCAATTTCTTCCAAATAAAATTTTCTCCGGTCAAGCTTATGATTTCCGGAACACAACTTTTTGATTTCAAGGATAGCTTTTTGGAAATCGAATAAATTGTAACCGATCGGTCTAATTTTTTCGCCCGACTCGCTTAGATAGGAGATTAAATAAAGAGGTTTTTCCATTGTTAAGTACCGAAATGACCGCAATCCATGAAAAATCAGGAAGAAATACTTCCTTGGATTAACCTATCATCAAATGATAATCCTTATTTTATCGCAAAGATAGGCTGTTGAAAACGCCAGGAATCAATTCCCATTGATCTAGGTTTTTGTTCCGAAGGACTCTCACTGATTTCGATTTTCCATCTTCGAAACAGTAAAGGTTTACGACTAGACACCCATGCTTCTTAATATGGACTGCCGATTTAATAATTCCAGAGTAACCTCCCTTTTTTTTAAATAGCGTGCCAGGTTTAAAATCTTCCAGTTTCATACGCATTTCCGAAATTAAGTTTTGCGAAAATTGCAGAAGTTTGGCGAGTAATTAAAAGACAAATACTATCTTAAAAAACTTGATTTTCGTCACCATAGCTTTTGCACGGACTGCATACGAACATAAGGTGAGGATTCGATGCGCAGATGTAAAATGTTAACTTAACCGTTTAAGAGTCGCTTGCGGACGGAAAGTCTTTAGTGACATGGAATGAGAATCGATCCGAATCGCAGGATTGATTCTTATATGCCTGGCGACAATGTTTGCTAAGCGAAGTGTCGGAATGGGTCCGATCCATCTTCGAAGGGATACATTTAGGATTAATGAGATCGTGCAAGGAGAACGGCGGATGATTCGTAGATCGGCTTAGAAATTACGAATCTTGCCAGCTCTTGGGGATGCTTTCTTTCCGAATCGAAGCAAACGACTTCGATCGTTGAGCTTAGTATTTTTTCCTCCGGTGCCGATATCGCGTTAATGAAGTCGACGATATTCGGATATTCAACGTTAACGTATAGGTATTCTCCCTCCGGAAATTCGACAATGTGGGATATTTCCGACGCCTCGAAATTCCAAGAAAGACGTAGGTAAATTCGAGGGTGATGTTCTTCGAATTCGATGATCATTTCATGAAAAATTTTAGCAATCGCCTCCGACAGTGACGGGAGTCGAGCGACGTTATCTTTCATCGCAAAGCCACCAATGGGGTTCGAAATTGATTCAAAGAAATAATATCGATAATTTGCTCATTTGTTTTCCCGGCAAACCGTCTTCCAATGTATGAGTCCGGACGGGTCGTATGCCTTCGCATTTCTGCATTCTTCTAAAGTATTATAAGTCCCTAATGCCTCTCCGCCTTTTGGCGTATAAAGCCATAAGATCCAGATTAAGGAATGTAAAACCAAATGCTTCATATGCTCCTCCCCGAGACGGCAATACCGTTAAATATCGTTCTCCAATGAAATCGCTTTAACGGGATGTTTATTCGCCCTACCTAAACTATTTGATTCAGAAAATCATAATAATACAACATGCGCATTTCAAAATGAATTGATTTTTATCACTGTTGAACCTATTGGATCGGCATCCCCACGAACGCCGATCGATTTCGGCAAATCCACGTTATGTAGCGAAGGGAGAGTTATATTCAAGTTTCCTTTTTTTGAATTTTTTCCTGAGATACATCGCTGCTTGCAGCCCGATTTTTTTTCCGGTTTCCACGGTTTCTTCGAGCAAGGATTGCTTTGTTGTGACTAATCCCACCGGAAGCGTCCGATCAGGCGCTATTACGTGAATTTTGACTCCTTTCGGCGGGTTGGCAGCGAGAATTCTGGCCTTATTAAAATGGAAATGATGAGATGATTTCATGATCTTAGACATTTTACGATCCAGGGGAAAAGATAGAAATCGACTTAGTGAATCAAGCGGCGGAGACACATGTTCGAGAGGAGAATTCATTACTACGGTTATGTTATTATACCCGGCTTCGATTAGATCATTCAAAGGAAGCGGATTCAGAATTGCTGCATCCGAGTATGAACCTCCTGCCAATCTGTGCCTTCCTTTCGTCGCAATCGGTAGAGAAGTTGCCGCCTTTAATAGATCGAAAATATTCTCGGAAGTCGCTTTGATATATTCGGAAGTGCGTGTACCGAGATTGCTTACCGCTATCCTCAATTCGGGCAGACCGTATTTCCCGAAATTTTGAGTTTGTATCGGATATTTTTCACGAAATAAGTAATCGATTAGATATTTTTGGTCTAAAAAGAATTTTCCTCGGAGAGGATTTAGTATCGAAATCAATTTTCGACCGGCTAGTTCACGCTTCCAGATTGAAAGCTTATGTTCTCCTTCCGCCGGTTCCGGAGCGGGTGTCGTCGCATAGTAGGCGGCACAGCAGGCTCCCGAAGATACTGCTACGACTATATCGTAATTTTGCGCCGGCAGGATGCAATTTAAAGAATGAAGTACTCCGCCGGAGAATGCGCCTTTCATCCCGCCTCCTTCCACCAGTAGCGCTCGTTTTCCTTTTTTTGCCTTCGGTAGATTCATTATGATTTCCTTTTATATTTGGATTAAATCAGGATTATATTTTCCGGTTTATCCGAAATTCACTTAATATGAGCGCAAATGGTTCCTGTTTGTTGCAAATAAAAACGGACCTCCGTCGATGTAACGGATAAATATATTAAATAAATATGACGAATAATGGATCTTAGATTGATATCGATCAATTGCTCGAGAAATTTTGTGTGTTAAACTCGAAAGCTGTATCATGAAAGATAAAAGCATTCGAAGCGAATCGATTTCATCCGACGCAATAATTATAGGCGGCGGCTTGGCAGGGATTGTGACGGCATTGGATTTACTGGATGTCGGAAAGAACGTTATTTTAATTGATCGTGATACGCAGGATAGATTCGGAGGACTAGCTAAATTATCCTTCGGCGGGATCACGATGGTAGATACTCCTATCCAACGATGGAACGGGATAAAAGATAACGTCTCACTTGCCCTTTCCGACTGGAATTCGACCGCGGAATTTTCCTCTCATGATGTGCTTCCTAAACTTTGGGCGGAAGCTTACGTTCATAATTCTTTAGAGGATATTTTTTATTTTTTAAGAAAGCGCTCCGTGAATTTTTTCCCGGTAGTTCATTGGGTCGAAAGGGGGCAATTTAAACCGGGTAACAGCGTGCCTAGATTTCATATGGTCTGGGGAACCGGAGACGGCTTGGTAGAGTCTCTAAAAAAACATCTACTCTCGCATAAAAATCAAGATAAGCTTCGATTGCTATTCGAAACAAGGGCAAGTAAACTAAACAAGGCCGGAAAGGCGGTTATAGGTTGCGTAGCAGAGGCTATTTCAGGAACGGTCTATAATCTTAAGGCTGAACATATCATTATTGCTTCGGGTGGAATCGCAGGAAATCTTAATGAAGTCAGAAAATATTGGCCCAAGGATATGGGGAAAGCTCCCGACGTCCTTCTCAACGGTTCTCATCCATTCGCGTTAGGCGATCTTCATTCCGCCTCGCGAAAGATCGGAGCTCGGATCACTCACCTAGATAAAATGTGGAATTATGCGGCGGGCGTTCATCATCCTAACCCTAAAATGGACGCACATGGATTAAGTTTGGTTCCTCCAAAATCCGCTCTTTGGTTGAATTCCAAAGGAGAAAGAATCGGACCCGTACCGCTAGTTACGGGTTTCGATACTCGATTTATTGTCGAACGGATTTGCCAAGAGAAAGAGAAATTCTCGTGGCAAGTAATGAATTGGAAAATTGCGTTAAAAGAATTAGCGGTTTCCGGTTCGGAATTCAACGAGGCGATACGAAATAAAAATTTTTTAAAATTTCTCAAAACGGTTTTTTGGGGAAATAAATCCTTCCTTAATACGATCACATCCGAATGTCCGGATTTTATTTTAGCCCATTCAATTCCCGAACTTGCCGCTAAAATGAATCGGCTAGTCGGAAGACAGCTCGTCGATTCGCGTCTTTTAGAAAAAACGATTCACGATTACGATTCGATGATCGATCGCGGGGAACCTTTTTATAATGACGATCAATTGAGACGTATCGCTCAACTTAGGCGATATCGAGGAGAGAGACCCCGAACTTGTAAATTTCAAAAGATAATGGATCGGAACGCAATGCCGTTGATTGCGATTCGGGAATTTATACTGACTCGGAAATCTATGGGCGGCATCCAGACTGATTTGAAATCTAGAGTTTTGGATGAATCGGGAAATCCGATCTCGGGCCTTTATGCCGTGGGTGAAGCGGCCGGTTTCGGCGGTGGTGGAATTCATGGAAAAGGTACGTTAGAGGGAACCTTTCTCGGCGGATGTATCCTAACAGCAAGATTCGCAGCGCGTTCGATTTTGAAATACGGAAATTAAAGAAGAGGGAAGTATGAAAAAATCAGGGGCATCGTTAGTCGTTCATGCTTTAGAGCAAATCGGGGTAAAATACACTTTCGGAATTCCAGGTGTGCATAATACCGAATTATACGATGAATTGAATAACTCGAAGAGTATCATTCCGATACTAGTCACACATGAATGCGGCGCCGCGTTCATGGCGGACGCAATCAGCAGGACTTCCGATTCGATCGGGACATTGGTAATCGTTCCCGCCGCAGGTATGACTCACGCTCTCAGCGGAATCGGAGAAGCTTATCTAGACGGAATCCCGATGTTGATTATTTCCGGCGGAGTTCGAACCGATACGGGAAAAAAATACCAACTTCATCAAATCGATCAATCCGAGATCCTGAAAGGAATTACGAAAAAATTCTATTATATACAAGAACACGAGGAGATCGTTCCGACGATTTACGAAGCTTATAAAATAGCGACGACCGACGAATGCGGGCCTGTGTTCGTAGAAATTCCGGTAAATATCCAGCTATTCGAGGGCGCGATTTCGTCTCTTCCGGATTTTAAATGGGAACGTATTTATCCTCAATTGGAGCAAAGTGAAATCGAAGAGGCTTGCAAATTACTGAAATCGTCCCGACATCCGGGAATTCTGGTCGGATGGGGAGGAAGAGAAGCGACCGAAGAACTAGTTAAAATATCAGAAATATTGAATGCACCTGTCGCGACCACTCTTCAGGGACTGAGTGTATTTCCCGCCGATCATCCTCATCATACCGGAATGGGATTCGGTTCCTATTCGGTACCGGCCGGGGAAGCCGCATTTTCCTCCTGCGACTGCCTTCTTGCCGTCGGCACCAGGTTCTCGGAAATTCCGACCGGAAGTTTCGGAATGAGAGTCCCTGAAAATTTAATTCATATAGATATAAATCCGAACGTATTTTCGAAAAATTATCAGGCCGCAGTGGAAATTGCAGGCGATGCAAAGCAAGTTCTATCGGCATTGATACAAGGATTGGAACGCAATGGATTTCAGAAAACCGAATCTACTCATCTAAGTAAACTAATTCGTGAGAAAAAGGAATCTTATACCAAGGAATGGGAAAATCACCAGGTTCCGAATAAAGTCAATCCATATCTATTTTTCAAAGAGCTACGGGCCAAAATGAAAGAAGAGGATATTTTAGTCGTGGACGACGGGAATCATACCTTTTTGGCGGAAGAACTTTATCCGGTTTATCGTACCAAAACTTTTCTTTCTCCGACCGATTTTAATTCGATGGGATACTGTGTTCCTGCAACCATCGGAGCTAAACTGACTCATCCTGATAGAAAAGTGGTCGGGGTCGTAGGAGACGGGGCGTTTCTTATGACAGGGCTCGAATTAATTACGGCAACAGTCCATTCTTTAGGAGTAATTATATTCGTATTTTATGATGGAGAATTATCCCAGATTTCGCAAGGACAGCAAATCCCGTACGGAAGAAAAACCTGCACTATTTTGGGAGAATTGCAACTGGAAGGAGTCGCAAGGGCTACAGGAGCTGCGTATATTTCCATTCATTCCAATGATCAGATCGAAAAAGCTATACGAGAGGCGTTTATATTATCCGAAATAGGAAGGCCGGTTATAGTCGATGTGAAGATCGATTATTCCAAGGCTACGAGATTTACGAAAGGCGTAGTAAAAGTGAATTTAGGTCGATTTCCCCTCGGCGAAAAATTCAGGTTTATCGGACGAGCTCTGATTAGAAAGTTCACGGGCTGATCTATTTTATTATAAAGTTGGAATATAATTAACGATGAAGATGAAAGTGAATCATTAACACCGTAAACTTTTTTCTTTTAGGTTTTCATGGATTTGCAGCCGGCAATACGCTCTCATTTTACCGATGTCGGTCGATTCGTTGCCATTGCGCTCTTTATAGGCGAGGTGAACGATCGGTTGAGATTTTTATTTTTCCAATCCGATAAAATCCACATTATCCTATTAAAGGATAATTGAATCCAGCCCAATCATTTTTAATTTAACGGATTCTTTTTATTTATTACCGAATTCGGTTTTAAAATATTAAATTCGAGAATAGATATCGTGATAAATATCATTACGCATTCCTAAGCTAATTTGACGTATGTCAATGTGATATTTTACGGTTGTATGTTAATCTGAACTCCTGGCAATATCTCGAGCTTTTGTTTGGAATATCGGGAATTACTATTTTGCCTAAGTTGGGAGAATATTCGAGATGGATGTTAATTTAATAAATAAAAAATTTATTAAAAGGAAGTCTATTGCTGCGTTCTTTATCCTGCTTTCTTTGCTTTCGTTTTCCTTTTGCGGGAAGGAGAAAGTAGGGGAGGCTGAGAATAACGTAAGCAGTAAAGGGATTGGTCCGGTATCCTCGGTTACCTTGGGTCCTATCGATGAGTCGATGGTGCAAAAAGGCAAGAAACAGTTCGAAGCGAAATGCAGCGCCTGTCATAAGTTTGAGGAGAAGGTTGTCGGCCCGGCTTTGAAAGGTGTTACCGAGAGAAGAACTCCGGAATGGATCATGAATATGATTCTGAATCCGACAGAAATGACTCAAAAGGACCCGGTCGCGATGGGGCTTCTCGCAGAACACTTAACTCAAATGACGTTCCAGAATGTGAAGGAATCCGAAGCTCGAGAAATTCTGGAATATTTCAGAAAATCGGATAAAAAATAAGGTAGGGCAAAAGATGAATATTAAAATATTCGGATGTTTCTTTTATTTAGGATTAATGTTCCTGGCTCTTGTCGGATGTAAGAAAGGGGCCGCCACGGCCTCCCTTGCATCGGATGCTGCAAAGAGGGTTTATGTTGCCCCCGGAGATAAGGACGAAGTTTATGCATTTCTCTCCGGCGGATTTAGCGGGCAAATGTCCGTCTACGGAATTCCTTCCGCTAGATTGTTTAAGATTATTCCGGTATTCTCGGTCTTTCCCGAAAACGGTTACGGGTATGACGAGGAAACCAAGAATATGCTTAGGACGACTCACGGCTATGTTCCTTGGGACGATAGCCATCACGTCGAAGCTTCGATGACTGACGGTAAGCAGGACGGCAGATGGATGTTTCTAAACGCGAATAACACTCCGCGGCTAGCTAGAATCGATTTGAAGTCTTTCGAAACGAAAGAAATTATTGAAATTCCGAATACCGCCGGTAATCACGCGTCTCCGTTCGCGACTGAGAATACGGAATATTTAATGGCTGCGACCCGGTTCTCGGTTCCAATTCCCCAAAGTAGCGTTCCTATCGAAAACTTCTCTAAGGGTGATTTTAAAGGAACGATCACGATGGTAAAAGTGGATCCTAAATCCGGACGCCTTTCGATCGAGCTACAAATACTCGTTCCCGGATTCGATTACGATCTCTCTCATTGCGGAAAAGGAAAGTCGCACGATTGGTGTTTCTTCACTTCGTATAATACCGAACAAGCATACAAGATGATAGAAGTCGGAGCTTCTAAAAACGATAAGGATTATATCCTCGCTTTCAATTGGGTTCGCGCAAAGCAATGCTTGGATCAAGGTAAAGCTTCCAATTTCGGCGGAGAATATTACAGAAATTTCTTACCGGAAAACCAACCGGCAGTTTCTGAGAAAATGAGCGGAGTCAAAATGCTTCAACCGAAAGATTGTCCGGGCGTAATGTATTACTTACCGACTCCAAAAAGCCCGCACGGAACCGACGTTGATCCGACCGGAGAGTATATCGTAGGTGGAGGCAAATTAGCGACGGTCATTCCCGTTCACTCGTTCACCAAGCTCATGGACGTGAAGGATAAACCGGAACATAGAACGAAGGAAATCATGAATATTCCCGTTCTAAAATACGAGTCTACTTTAGCGGGAGAAGTGAATAAGCCTTGTTTAGGTCCGTTGCATACTGAATTTGACGGCAAGGGATACGCGTATACTTCCTGCTTTGTCAGTTCGGAAGTCGTAAAATGGAAACTAGGCACCTGGGAAGTCGTTCAACATTTACCGGCTTACTACAGTGTCGGTCACCTCTCCATCGTGGGTGGAAGTTCGAAAGAGCCTTACGGAAAATATTTGATAGCTTTAAATAAGATTACGAAGGATCGATATCTTCCCGTAGGAATGGAATTGCCGCAAAGCGCGCAGCTCTATGATATTTCAGGTAATAAAGCGGAATTGCTCTCGGATTTCCCTACCGTTGGAGAACCGCATTATTCTCAAATGATACCTGCTAAAATGCTAATGGATAAGGCCGCTAAAATTTATCCGTTAGAAGAGAATAAACACCCGTACGCGATCAAGAACGAAAAGGATGCAAAAGTAATTCGAGAAGGGAATGTCGTTCGAGTTTTAATGACTCAAATTAGATCGCATTTCAAACCGGATACGATCGAAGTGCGAAAAGGAGATACTGTCTATTTCCATGTGACGAATCTGGAACAGGATTTCGATATTCCGCACGGCTTTGCGATCAATGGCGCGCCGGAAATGCCGAACCTACTGATTATGCCCGGCCAAACGAGAACATTCAAATGGCAGGCTTCGAAACCCGGAATTTACCCCTTCTATTGCACGGATTTTTGTTCCGCTTTGCATCAAGAAATGCAGCAATATATTCGCGTAAGCCCTTAAAAGAAGAAAGTTATGAAAGAATTACTATTTCAAAAACTTTCTAAACAAAACCGACTCCTAATTTTAGGGGTCGGCATTATTCTTATCCTCGTTTTCTTTATGCCTCTATGGGATATCACTCTGGATGCTCCTCAATATCCTGAGGGGTTAGGAATGAAAATATGGATCAATACGATAACCGGTTCCACTCCTTATGATTTGCAGAATATTAATTTATTAAACCATTATATAGGCATGCATGAAATTATATCGGCTTCCATACCTGAATTATTGTTTATGCCTTATGTGCTTGGATACTTAATTTTAGGCGCATTTGTGACGGTTCTGATTCCGAGAGTTGGATTTGCCGCGTTAGGGATAGTAAATATAATTCTCGTCGGCTTGGTGGGTTTATATGATTTCTGGAGATGGGAATATAACTACGGCCATAATTTGAATCCGGAAGCGCCGATTATCGTGCCCGGCATGGCATATCAGCCTCCTTTATTGGGTTGTAAACAGATGTTGAATATAACCGCCTGCAGTTTTCCGTCTTACGGCGGGATAATTCTTCTTTCGGCTCTGCTATGTCTGTTGATTATAATTTGGTCCGAGAGAAAACGATATTTATATGAAAAATAGAATATCGTTTTCTCCTTTAATCGTTATCATTCTCTCGCTAAGCTGTGCGAAAAATGAGCCTATATTACCGGAAGCCGGACGTGAACAGTGTCGGTACTGCGCGATGTCCATCGTCGATTTTCGATTTCATGCGCAGTTTTTAACGCAAAAAGGTCGGAGATATTATTTCGATTCGATCGAATGTTTGCAATCCTATATCCGCGAAAATCATCCGGCAATCCGTTCCGTATGGGTATCGGATTTCGAGAGTCCTGGAAAAATGTTGCTCGAGTCGAACGCGGTTTTTGTTCAGTCCGAATCGATTCATTCCCCCATGGGAAAAGGGATTGGCGCTTTTCGATCCATAGAGAGAGCGAAATCTTTCCTAACGTCGCATACCGGCATTTTGATTCAGTAAATTTATGAGTTTCAAGATAGGGCAACCTCGGGAGCAAAATCCGTCGATTTCAATCTTCGGTAAAAGCTTAAGGGGAATTATTTTATTCGTTTTGATTCTATTCGGAAAAGAACTTTTCTCAAGGGAAATTACCGTGTGTTCCGATTGCGCTATTTCCTCCGTTCGGAATGCGATCGATAAATCTCAAGACGGAGATTCAATAATTATAAAGGCAGGTCTCTACCGAGAAGGTGAAATTCTTGTTAATAAGCGAATCTCGATTGTTGGATTACCCGGCGCGGTAATCGACGGAAAGAAAGAGAAGCATGTTTTTGAAGTCGCCTCAAACGGAGTAACGATTCGAGGATTGAAAATCATGGCGAGCGGTATTTCTGACACTGCCGAATACGCCGGAATTCACGCCCAGAAAATCACCGACTGCACTTTCGCGAATAATACGTTCGAAGATAATGCTTACGCGATTTATTTAGCCGAAGTAGGTTATTGCCAAATAAACGATAATATTACGCGCGGTAATGCTCGTAACGAAGTTTCGGGCGGGAACGGAGTTCATCTTTGGAATTCGAAGTCCGTACAAATTATCGGAAATCGGGCGGAAAAGCATCGGGACGGAATTTACTTGGAGTTCTCCTCCAACCTTAAGATAGAAAATAACGTTTCTAGAAACAATATCAGATACGGAATGCATTTCATGTTTTCGTCCGATAACGATTTTCGTGGAAATACTTTCGAGAGTAACTCTGCCGGCGTTGCTGTAATGTACAGCAAAAATATTCTTATCGAAGATAATACGTTCAGGAATAATTGGGGAGAAAGTTCTTACGGTCTCTTATTAAAGGAAATCTCCGACAGTATTTTGGTAAAAAACAAATTTATCGAAAACTCTACGGCTATCTTTGCCGACGGATGTAATCGAAATTATTTCACTCATAATTCAATCGAAGAAAACGGTTGGGGAATCCGAATTTTGGGAAGTAGCGATTCGAATGTGTTTTCTAAGAATGACTTTCGAGAAAACGTGTTTGATATCAGTACTAACGCCAAGCAAACCACGAATAAATTTTCCCAGAATTACTGGGATAGTTATAGAGGGTATGATCTAGACGGCGACAAAATCGGGGATGCTCCTCATCAACCAATTCATTTTTTCGGGTATTGGGTTGCGATTTATCCATTCCTAATGGTTCTTTACGAATCCCCGGTCGTAACATTTTTGCAAGGGATAGAGAATGCATTTCCGATCGTGACTCCGATCGATTTTGAAGATCCAAAGCCGACCATGAAAGGGAATATATGATAGATATAAGAAATTTGGAAGTTTCCTACGGTAAATCAAAGGTCGTGAAAGACGTTTCGTTTCGGGTGGAGGGGGGAACGATTCTGTCGATCATTGGGCCGAACGGTTCGGGTAAGAGTTCGTTAATAAAGAGTATTATTGGCCTGGTAAAGCCTTCGAGCGGTTCCATTTTTTTTAGCGATGTTTCCCAATCGGAGCGGGCGGGAACGGATTACAGTATCGGTTACATGCCTCAAAGCCCGAGTTTTCCTAAAAATCTTACGATCCTGGAATTGGTGGATTTTTTTAAAAAATTGGAGCCCTTCGACGAAGAAACTTTTTCAGAAATGTATGAGAACCTAGGATTAAGTTCCCAAGAAGATAAGAAAATCGGATCCCTTTCCGGAGGAACAAAACAAAAAGTGAATATACTCCAATGTTTTTCCTCCAAAAAGGATATTTATTTAATCGATGAGCCGACTGCGAGCCTGGATCCATACGTATCTCACATTTTGAAGGAACTCCTTAGAAGGAAGAAAAAGGAGGGGGCGCTTCTCGTTTTTTCCACTCACATTCTTGCGGAAGTCGAGGACGTGGCGGATCGATTTCTGCTTCTATCGGATGGATCTCTCCTGATCGATGAATCCCCTAAAGAATTCCTGAGGAAAAGCGGATTCGAAAGTTTACAATTATCACTTATGGAATTTTGGAATAAGGAATACAAGAATAAACGATGAAAGAAATTCTAATTTTCGAATTAAAAGAAAATATTAGAAGCAGGTGGATTTTCATCTTCGGAATTTTTCTAGCGGTTTGTGTCAGCATCTTGAATTATTTCGGAGACGAAAACGGGATTAGACTCATCGCGAGTTTAATGAACGTTGTTCTTTTGATCGTTCCTCTTTTTACGATTACTTTCGCCGGATTGTCGTTCATGGATTCTCTACCGTTTGCCGAAGTACTATTTTCGAAATCCGTAACTAGATCCGAATATTTTCTCGGAAAATATCTGGGGATTTCCGCTTCACTCTCGCTCGGTTTGTTATTAGGCGTGGGGCTTCCCGGATTTTTCTCGTTTTATTCCGACATTCATTTTATTCTACTTTTTCTGGAATTGATCGGCTTCGGTGTGATCTTGATTTTGATTTTCGTATCCTTGGCTTTTTTGCTCGCCACATTCTTTAAAAAAGGGGAGCTAATTATCGCGGGCGCGCTCCTGATTTGGTTGTATTTCTTCATATTTTTCGATTCGTTTATTTTCGTTTTAAGTTTATATTTGGGAGAGTATCCGATAGAAATCCCCGCCTTAATCATAATACTTTTAAATCCTATCGATTTAGTAAGAATTACGATGGTATTGCAAACAAAGGCGTCCGTCCTGCTCGGTTTTTCCGGAGCTTTTTTATTGAAAACATTAGGAACTATATGGGTAATCTGCCTTTGTATATTCGTTCTTGCGGCTTGGATTTTTTGGCCGCTTTTCTTTGCATATCGACGATTTATGAATAAGAATTTTTAGTGAGTTTTTCGCATTCTACGGGTAAGAACGCGACCTTTATAAATCAGTTTTGGTTTTTCTAATGGACTCAGCCCGGTTAAAAATTCGCCGAAGTTTCAAAGGACAAATGAGAAAGTCGGGATTTAACGGATCTTGCTCATTGTGTCATTGGTGGTATCCAGTCTCGAAGTTTTGAGCTCCAATCATGAAATCGGACTAGATATTTCCATCTTTTCCGGAGCATTCCAAAAATTCTCGTTTGGATTAAAAAATACTGGTAAACGTATGTTTTCTACCTCAAACTGCCCGAAATAGCGATGAGGGTAGGCAAGGCATTCGAGTCTTCGGACGCAAATTAGACCGAAGATTACAAATTTTCGAAGGCTATCTCCCTTCGTTAACCGATACTTCGGTTTCCGCGTTTACTGCCTGTTTTTTATATCGAGAAATACCGAATACTTAATAGAATCCGACCGAATCTTCCCGATGATGTGGACGGTTAGGACTGTCTAAGTAAAAAAGAGGGGTTGGATTTCGGCATATGCGGTTTGAAGTGAATCATCGTAAAATCCTTTCCGGATTGTTAAACGAAGGGAACTTATCCTAAGTGAAAAGAATTGTTCCGCAAATCGAGAGATAAGGAGAAGATTGAATGATCCACCCTATGTATCTAAGAGCGTTTGGCGAAAACGAGGATGCAAAGCATTATTTCCTGGAAGGTTATAAATTCCAAACCGAAGGCGATCTAAAACGAGCTTCTTTTTACTATCGGAAGAGCCTTTCTCTTCGCCCGACCGCCGAGGCTTGGACGTTTTTAGGCTGGGTTTATTCTCTTGCAGGCAAGACGGAAAAAGCGATCGAATACTGCCATCGGGCGATCGACACCGATGCTAAATTAGGGAATCCTTATAATGATATAGGCGTCTATATGATGCAGCAGAAAAAGTTTCTCGAAGCCATCCCCTGGTTTGAAAAAGCCAAGCATGCTCCTAGATACGAAGTCCGTGTTTATCCGTTTTTTAATGCGGGGTGTTGCTGGGAGACTCTAGGCTATCTCAATCGTGCAAGAACCGAGTTCGAATCCGCTCTACAGATCGATTCGGGATATGAACCGGCTAAGCTCGGTTTAAAAAAGCTTATGGCCAGATACAATTAGGCCAATCTTAAATTCGAATCCCGATTTTTTAATGTCGTCGGCCGAAAGCTTCGACCGACGACCGGCCTATACGACTAAATTAGATTTTCAACAATGCAAATTTTTTAAGAAAGTTTCTTTACAGAATCCGTTCAGAAATAAATAGTAAGATATCTAACTAAATGGAGCGAAATATGGAATCGGTTCGATTTATAAAGGAAGATGGAGTCGGTAGGATTGCCTTAAACACCGACGATAGAAATAGTTTTACGTTCGAAGCTTTTCAGAAGCTGGATGCGGCGTTGAAGTCGGCGACGGACTCCAATTTGGGGGCTTTGGTAATCGGCAGCGACCGAGAGGGGGTTTTTTCTCAAGGGCTCAATTTGGCCGAATTAAAAAAGGAAGAGATGCGAAAAGATTTAGTCCCTTTTTTAGATTACTTTTTTGGAATATTGAAAAAAATTTATCTCTTCCCTTGTCCTGTTTTGGCGGAAATGGGCGGACATGCGATGGGTTACGGGGCGATGATAGGCATCGCAAGCGATTTTAGATTCGGTCTGCAAAATTCCAGAATCGGATTACCCGAAGTGAAAATAGGGATCCGAGTTCCGACTTCCGTTGCAAAAATGTTTTCAAATATCGTCGGGATTCGGGAAGCGGAACGGCATATATTAATTGGAACTCCGTACAAAGGATCGGAAGCGATGGAAATCGGATTGCTGGACGAGGTTTTTAACGATTCCGCTACCTTAAAGGATTCGGTCCAAAAATTTGCGAAGAAGCTCTCGAAAAATTCCCGATCGGCTACATCGGCGAGCAAAGAAGCGGTACGCTATTTGTCCAAGGATTTACAGGAAATCTTCGAGTACGATAAGAGAAAAACCATAGAAAGTGTCCAAAGCTTGGACGCGATAGAGGGAATCGATGCCGCGATTGCCGGACGACGACCTGAATTCAATAAAGCGATCGGTTAAAGTTTTTTCGTGCTCCTGAGATGAGTATATGTTTTTTCTAATAAATAAAATAGCTGCTCCGATTCTTTAGGGCTTAAACCCCATAGTTTTAAGGCCATTATACTCGAACTGATTCGCTTAGCTACGACTCGGACGGCCTTTCCCCGTTCGGTCAGTTCGAGATTCGTTTCTCGTTTATCTTCGTCGGAACTATATTTTCTGATTAAATCTAAGTCTTGGAGTTTATTAACTAAGACGGTAACCGTCGATTTTTTTCTGTGAATCGCCTTGGCTATCAGGGACATATTCGTTTTCTCTTTTCGCAATAGAAACGTTAGAATTTCGAAATGTGACGCCGATAGCGTTTGAAGATCCTCCACTTCTTTAAGGTGCCGTTCTATTTCCTGGCTCATGAATTCCGCGAGGCGCGGTAGATATTTCACGGAATCAAATCTAACTGTCGAGGAAGCCATATGATTTAGGAGATTCTCTTTTCAAATATTTTCCGTCAAGTGTAACTACTTTCTTGTTCGAAACTCTCTTTTCGAATCCACATCGGTAAATCTCTTGCATCGGCATTCATGTTCGTAGAACGTCGGCATTGGTGATTCTACTTTATTATCTATCCTCGATTCTCGGTCTATTAGCCGGGAATATGTATAACTATACGGCAATCATTTTATCCCAGAACATCTCCGATTCGGATGCTTTTTCCGGGTGGGTGTTTTTTTGCGTTTGCATACCTCTTTTGTTTTTAAGTTTTCCGGCAGGTCGTTTATTGGATCGTTATTCTCGAAAATGGGTATTAGGGAGCGCTCAACTTTCGATGGCGGTCGGTGCGGGCTTTGCGGCCTTATCTCTGGAACTGGATTGGATCGGCAAGGGACGGCCGTATCTTCTTTTGATCCCTTCCGTTCTTTCGGGAATCGGACTCGCGTTCGTGATGCCGGGAAGATTTGCGATTCTGGGAGATCTGGTCGATCATTCCAAAATCGGTAAGCATAGCGTTTGGTTAAACACTATGGTATTATTCGGATACGGATTAGCTCCGTTAGCGGCAGGATCTTTAAGAGAGTTCTTGCCCTTCAAGCAAGTTTTTTTGGGAATCGGATGTGCGTATTTAATAAGCGTAATACTACTTTCATTTCTCCCCCTGAAATCAAAGGCGAGGAATACGTCGAATCAGGTAACGAATGTCAGTCAGATCTTTGCCTATCTTCGACGATCCGAGTTAGTTCGACAATTCCTGTATTTACTCGGAACGGTGGTTATGCTTGTCGGGCCGATTCAAGTTCTTTTGCCTAAGTATGCCAAGGAGGTTTTGGGCTTATCCGAATCTGCGAGAGGGGCTCTTCTTACCGCTTTGGGAATCGGTCTCGTTTTGGGGGGATCTGCAACATTCTTTATTCATGGAATTCGAAAGAAGGGACATATCTTATTCGGCGCGGCTTTCATCGGGAGTATACTATTTGCCGGACTTCCGTTTCTTTCTTCGAGTCTGATTTTGACTACATTCGTTTTATTCGTATTCGGGAGTCTTACGGGAGTGATCATTACGATCATTCCCGCGGGAATTCAGCAGCATACGGAGAACTATATACGAGGAAGGATTTTATCCATTTATAGTTTGGTATTCCTCTTAACACCGGCGATTACCGGAGTTCTTGCCGGCTTCTTTTCCGACCGCATCGGTATTTCGTCCACCTTCGTTTGGGCCGGTTTTATGGAACTCGCCGCATTGGTTTATATGAGTTGGCGAATGGGAGAAATTAGAAGAACATTCTAATATTCTCCGTCTATATCGTTTTTTTGCGCAACAACTCCCTTCTGAAAGAAATGTAGCAGATCGAATAAAGGAATATGGCTAGAAATATCGACCAGTATTTGGGGACGAAAGTCCAAATCAATAATGCCGGAACGTTCGCTAATGTAAATCCTAGGGAAACCCATCCTTTGTTATGAGTCGTAATTGCAAAAAGTTGATATAAATGGGAACGATGCGCTCGGAAAATATTCTCCTTTTTATAAAGTCTAACTAAGATCGTTAATAAGCCGTCGGTAAAAAATACCGGAGCGAGAAAGAAAAGATCGGAAAATTCGAATGCTTTCGATCTTGCAACGTCGAAGGGCAGCGCGCTTAAGGCAAATCCTAAAAATAGAGAGCCCGAATCGCCTAAGAAGAGTTTGGCTTTCGGTAAATTCCAGGTTAGAAAGCCGAATAAAGCGGCAAAAATCAAAAGGTATGAAAACGGTAAGTCGCTTCCTGTTACTATCGCCGTCGCGAAAGCCATGAAAATTAGATTCGTGGTTAGATAGGTATCTAACCCGTCCATGAAATTGCAGAGATTCACGAAGAAAAGCAGATAGAGAGAGATCAAAGTAACTTCGCCGAAACCGCCTGGAGAAACTCCTAAATCGTAACCGAATAGCGAGATTCGAAATGGAGCTAGACTTACCCAGGCCGCCAAGAAAATGAATTCCGCTCCGAATCGAAGATAGGGACTTAATCCTTTGACATCGTCTCCCAAGCCGATCAGGAAAAAAAATAGAATTCCGGTCCACCAATGCCAGGGAAATTCCACTATGCCAAAGTAACTAAAGATTCCTAATATGAAACTGAATGAAACGAAGATCCAAATCCCGCCGGATTTCTTCGTGGCAGCTTGGTGCATGCTACGCTCGTTGGGGACATCCGAGATCGTGATCCTTTTAGAACCGATATAAAGTCTGCAAAGTCCTAACGAAAGAAGAAACGTCGCCGAATAGGAAGTCAATAATTCTGCGGAAACGAGCATCGACCTACCAGAATTGCCATATCCCGACCCAAAGCAACTCGGAATCGGATTCAGGAAGCCGAAACGGCCAAGATAGAAGAATCGGGGTATTTTTATTGCCAAATCACCCAGGGCCAAGGAATTTACAAATTATGTTTCGAGGCGTTTATACAGCCATCATCACTCCTTTCAAGAACGGAAAAATCGACTACGACTCTTATTTTTCTCTCTTGGAAAAGCAGATAAAAGGCGGGGTGAGCGGAGTCGTCCCTTGCGGTACTACGGGGGAATCTCCGACTTTGTCCCACGACGAGCACGCCGAGCTGATTCGCGAAACGGTCAGAACCGTAAAAAAAAGGATCCAGGTCGTTGCAGGGACGGGTTCCAATTCGACTCAAGAAGCAGTATCGTTAACCGAAGAGGCCTGTAAAGACGGCGTGGACGGAATTTTACAAGTCAATCCCTACTATAATAAACCGACGCAAGAAGGGATGTATCTTCATTTCAAGGAAATTGCGGACCATTCTTCGGTCCCGATCATGCTATACAATATTCCGGGTAGAACGAGCGTGAATTTGCTGCCCGAAACGGTTCTTAGACTTGCCGAACATCCGCGCATTCGTTCCATGAAAGAAGCCACGGGAGATCTAGGCCAAATGGCAAAATTGATTTCCCTTGTCGGAAATAAAATGACCGTACTTTCCGGAGACGACAATCTGACTTTACCTCTGTTATCGGTCGGAGGAGTCGGAGTCGTTTCCGTGATTTCGAATTTGTTTCCGGCAAGCATAGTAAGATTGGTCGGCTCGTTTCAAAAAGGAGATCTACAAACTGCGCAAAAGATTCATTATGATTTTCTGGAATTATTTGCGTTAGCTTTTACCGAAACAAATCCTATTCCGATCAAGGCTGCCATGAGTTGGAACGGTTACTGCTCTCCCGAAATTCGTCTTCCTTTAACTCCTCTCACTCAAAATGCGGCGGCGGAAAAATTAAAGAAAACCATTTCCGATCTAATCGGAAACGGTTATAACTAGAGGAGAATATTTTGACGGCAAAAAATCGGGTCGCGGTCATCGGAGCTTCCGGAAGGATGGGAACAGCCATCATCCAAGTTCTATCTCAGTCGAAAGTTTCCGAACTTTCGGCGGCCGTGGTCAGTAAAGGATCCGTTTATCTTGGATTGGATTCCGGTTTGCATTCCGGACTCAAACCGAATCAAATTCTATTTACGGACGATTTAAACAAGGCGGTCGCCGATTCGGATATCGTCATAGATTTTTCCATCAGAGAAGTTCTGTCCGACGTGCTTGAAAGTTGCATTAATGCCGGAAAGCCGGTTGTGGTGGGCACAACGGGTTTGATTGAAGCGCATAAACATCTTCTCAAAGAAGCCTCTACGCATATTCCTATCGTATATTCTCCTAATATGTCAATCGGAGTAAATTTGCTCTTCAAGCTGACCGAGATTGCGGCGAAAGTTTTGGGCGACCTTGCGGATATCGAAATTCAAGACATCCATCATCGTCATAAAAAGGATTCTCCTTCAGGAACGGCCGAGAAATTGAAGTCGATTTTACTGGAGACTCTCGGTCGTAACGAATCCAACGTGGTTCACGGCCGCCACGGTATTTTGCCAGAAAGAGATCCCAAGGAAATCGGAATTCATACGTTGCGCGCCGGCGAAGTGATCGGAGATCATACCGTTTATTTTTTCACTCCCGAAGAGAGAATCGAAATTTCACACAAAGCTCAGGATCGAAAAACCTTTGCAGTCGGTTCGGTCAAAGCTGCCGAGTTTTTGGCAGGACGAGGGAAAGGGCTTTACGACATGTTTTCCGTTCTGGGGCTTTAAAGGAAAAGAGAATGGGATTCTTTAAGAATATCACCCTTTTTCAAAACGATCGATTCGGGATCAATGTGATCCTCGATATACTGATCGTCAGCTTTTTAATATATCAGTTTTATTCGACGATTCGTAGGACTAGGGGAGTTCAACTTTTACTCGGAATCGGATTGATTTGGCTGCTTGGAATTTTTGCCCAGTACGCGGAATTCGAACTTTTAGACTGGATCATCGATAATATACGACCCGCGCTCGTTTTCGCGATCATCGTTCTCCTGCAACCGGAACTCCGGAAAATTACGGGCGATATGGCCAGGTTGAAATTCTTTCGACCTTTCCTTCTGAAAACCGTTACCGATTTGGATGAAATCGTCGAAGCCGCCAAGATTATGGCAAAGAATAAAACGGGGTCCATCGTCGCGATCGTTAGAGAGCATAGCCTCAAGGAGATCGCCGAGCAAGCCGTCCAATTGGATGCCATACTTTCCTCTAGTCTATTACTTACGATCTTTAAAAAAAATACGGCTCTCCATGACGGGGCCGTGATTATCGAACAGAACCGGATCGCGTGTGCAGGCGCATTTTTACCGATGGCACAGAACTTGGACGATGCCAGGATGGGAGCTCGCCATAGGGCTGCTTTAGGAATCGCTGAAGAGTCAGATGCCGTTGTCGTCGTCACTTCGGAAGAAACCGGCGAAATATCCGTTTGTCACGACGGGGAAATGATTCATCCGGTTAAGCCGATCGAATTAAAGAATTTATTAAATACGATTCTACACGAAAAAAAACCGAGTTCCGACAAGAAAGTGGAAGGAGACGAAAGGGAGGATTTAAATGCTTAAAACCCTCCTCAATAATTGGCAGGCAAAACTCGGTTCGATTATACTCGCGATCGTCTTCTACATCAATCTTCAGAACTCGAAAATTCTGATTCGCGAAGTGAATATTAAGATCGATTATCCGAAATTATCCGGCGGGATGGTGATCGCTAAAGGTTCGGACGTTACGTTTCCGGTGAAAGTGGAAGGAGTTCGAGATTATGTGAACTTCTATTCTCCTTCCCTTAAAGCTTATATATCCTCCGCAGATCTCCATCCAGGGGAAAATATCGTCAACGTGATTCGTATCGGAGGAGTTCCCGCAGGCCTTCGTGTGACTCGTTTAAAGGATAAAGTCAAGATCATCGTTGATTCCAATATCAGTCGTACATTGACTTTAGATGTGAAATTTTCCGGAGAGCCTCCTAAGGATTATGTGAAGTCCTCTCATTTTATATCTCCCGCGAATCTGGTAGTTATCGGAAACCACGCTCAGTTGGAAAAGCTCGGAAGGATCACTCTTCCTGCGATTTCCCTGAAGGATAAAACCGAATCATTTACGGTAAAACAGAGGCTTCCGGAACTTCCGTCCGGATTAAGATACCGGGAAAATATCAAGGAAATTTCAGTTCGTGTAAGTATCATTGCGAATTCCTCAACGCCGGGGGAGAGCATCGTATTAGGGGTTCCCGTAAAGTGCCAGGCCTTGGATAAGAATTTGGAAGCCGAGTTTTCGGAGCAGGAAATCTCGGTAAAGTTGCAATCCAAGACGCCGCTCAGAAGTATTCAAATTATCAAGGGTCTTTCCGCGACGGTAGCTTGCACGCACAAGTATGATCCGAAAACCAAGAAGTTGCTGCCGGATAATAAACCCGTCCTTGCTAAAGTTCGTTTAACAAAAGCACCAGCTCTTAAATCGGTTGATATACAAAGTTTCTTTCCGGATCGGATTTCCATCTTGTATAGAGTTCGCCCCGATCTGGATAGCGAAACCGGAGAGGAAGGCACGGAAGGGGAGACGGAACCGAATTCCGAAGAACCGCTACCGGAACCCGAAGAAGAATGAAAATTTCCATCGGGAACGATATAGTTGAAAACGACCGGATTCGAGACCTCCTGGAAAAACACGGCGAGCGGTTTTTAAAACGGGTCTTTTCGGAAACCGAGATTCAATACTGTACGGGTAGAAAGGACCCTGTTCCGCATTTAAGCGGCAGATTTTGCGTCAAAGAAGCCTTCATCAAAGCGATCGAGGCCGGAGATAAGGTGGCATTGGATATGCGGGAAATCGAGCTTTTCGGGAAAGAATTCGGAAAAAAAGAATTGGTACTTCACGGAAAATCGAAAGAATTGTTCATCGAGAAAGGTTATAGCGGCGTCTCTGTTTCCATCAGTCACGCGGAAAATTATTCCACCGCCGTAGTAGTTCTTTATAAGGAGTGAACTCATGGTCTCCGAATCGTTTAAGGAAACTCTCAAATTATATAACGAGGCCCTCCAGCTTTATAAGAACCGGAAATTTTCGGAAGCATTGGGATTGTTTAAAAAGGCCTTGGAAACTACTCCGGGGGACGGACCCTCCAAAAAATATATAGGCCGTTGCGAAGCATTTATCGCAGAACCGCCCCCTCAGGATTGGGACGGCGTATTTGAAATGAAGACAAAATAACAAAGGTATCATGTCCAAAAAAGCTCCTACCGCAACCAAACCTACACGCACCGTCACCGAACACGGAACCATCTCAACGGTTTTAGGACGAGAAACGTCGTTTTCGGGTATCTTAAACTTCCGTAGACCTTTGGAAATTTCCGGAGAATTTCATGGAGAGATAGAATCGGAAGGGTTTCTTTTGGTAAGCGAAGGCGCCAAAGTTAAGGCTAATATTAAGGCTGGGACGGTCGTCGTTGGAGGGGAAATCACCGGAAACGTGATCGCGACACAACGATTGGAAATGTTGCCCACCGGAAAAGTAAACGGGAATATCAAAACGGCAAAATTACAGATTGCGGACGGCGTCGTGTTCGAAGGCAACTGTGAGATGATACTTCCCAATAAAGATTGACCCATAGGTCAATTCTGCGAAATTGGTATCTGCTAGCCCGAAACGACCTATGGACGGCGCAAAAGCGGGAAAAATCGCCCTTGCAATTGTCCTTGGTTCCTTAGCGGGAGCCGTAGTCGGCGTTCTTTTGGATCGTCTTTTAGGCGTTCATTTCCTCTCTGTCTACCTCCTTCAGGAAGCGGTTCGGCTAGAACTTTACGTAATCAAAGTCGAAGTTCAAGTTACCCCTGCAAGTCTCTTGGGACTTGTGGCGACATTGTTCTTCGTACTAAAAAAGGGGTAAACAACTCATGTCAGTAATTTCCATGAAAAACCTTCTGGAAACCGGAGTTCACTTCGGACACCAGACTCGCAAATGGAATCCAAAAATGGCTCCCTATGTCTTCACTGCAAGAAACGGGATTCATATTATCGATCTTCAAAAAACCGTACAAAAGGCCAAAGAAGCTTACGACGCTCTCAAACGTTTGACGAGCGAAGGAAAGAAAGTCCTTTTTGTCGGAACTAAGAAGCAAGCTCGAGGAGCAATCGAAAGAGAAGCGATTCGCTCCAATATGTATTTCATCAATAATCGTTGGCCGGGTGGTCTTTTAACGAATTGGAATACGGTTAAAAAATCCATCGCAAGATTAAAAAAATTGGAAGCGATGGAAACCGAAAACACTTTTGAAAAAGAAGTAAAAACCAAGAAAGAGATCCTGTCTCTTCGTCGTGAATCCGAAAAACTTCGGAAAACATTGGGCGGCATTAAAGATATGGTTTCGATTCCGGATATACTTTTCGTGATCGATCCTAAGAAAGAGGAAATCGCGGTTAAAGAAGCTCGTAAACTCGGACTTAAAATTTTTGCGGTCGTCGATACCAATTGCGATCCTGAATTGATCGATTATCCGATTCCGGGAAATGACGATGCGATTCGTGCCATCTCTCTCTTCCTTGAGACGATGTCCAATGCGGTCATCGAAGGAACCGGCGGTGTCGTAGAACAACCTCGCTTTAGCGAAGATTTGGATTCTGAAGCTCTTGCTTTGGAATACCAAGGTGAGTATGATGAAAGCGGTAAGTTCATTATGGACGAAGACGCTGATCGTCTGAAAAAAGCCGAAGACGCTGCAGCCGCAGCGGCAGCTGCCGCAGGTACTACTACCGTTACCACGGAAACTACCGAGCCTACGATAGCGGCTACGATCGAAATCGACAAGAACGAGTAGGAGGGAAGACGTTGTCAGCATCTACCACAGACCTGATTAAGGAACTCCGTGACCGAACCGGTGCGGGGCTCATGGATTGCAAGAAGGCTCTTGCAGAAAACAATAACAACGTCGATAAGTCCGCGGATTGGCTTCGTGAAAAAGGAATTGCGAAGGCTGCAAAAAAAGCCGGTCGCGTAACGAAAGAAGGCCGGACCGTTTCCTATATTCACGGAGACGGTAAAATCGGTGTTCTTCTGGAACTCAATTCCGAGACTGATTTCGTTTCCCGTAACGAAGGCTTTGAGGCTTTGGGAAAGGAACTTTGTCTTCAAATTGCGGCAATGGCTCCCTTATATGTGAGTGAAGATCAAGTTCCCGCCGAAGATATCGAGCGTGAAAAAAAAGTAATCGAAGCTCAGCTAAAGGAAGAAGGCAAAAAACCGGAACAAATCGAAAAGATCGTTCCTGGAAAAATTAAAAAATATTTTTCCGAAGTCTGCCTACTCAACCAAGCATTTATCAAAGATAATGCTAAGACGGTCGACGATCTGGTTAAGGAGTCCATCGCGAAGTTTGGCGAAAATATCACCGTAGCTCGCTTTACCCGTTACCAGGTAGGCGGCCTGTAAACTTTGGCACAGGAAACCGCAAAGTACAAACGTATTTTAATCAAGCTCTCCGGCGAGGCGCTCGCTGCCGGAGAGGGCGAATTCGGAATCGATAGTAAGAAGACTCATTCTTTGGCGGAAGAATTGAAGGAGGTCCATGCTCTCGGGGTGGAGATTTCCATCGTCGTCGGAGGCGGGAACTTAATTAGAGGGGCCAATTTAGTAAAAGTCGGGATCGACCGGGCCACTGCCGATTATATGGGAATGCTCGCGACCATTCAAAACGCGCTAGCTTTACAGGATGCTTGTGAAAAGAAAGGGCTCTATACTAGGGTCCAATCCGCGATAGATATACATTCGGTTGCGGAGAGCTATATTCGGAGGCGTGCAGTTCGCCACCTAGAAAAAAAACGAATCGTTATTTTTGCCGGTGGAATCGGTAACCCTTATTTCACCACCGATACTGCGGCGAGCTTACGGGCGGTTGAAGTCGGCTGCGAGCTGATTCTTAAAGCTACGAAAGTTGACGGAGTTTACGAAGCGGATCCCAAAAAGGATCCTACGGCAAAACGCTATAGTCAGGTTTCTTTCATGGAATCGATCAAAAGACGGTTGCAAGTCATGGATTCTACGGCGCTCAGTTTGTGTATGGAAAATAATATGCCCATTATCGTATTTGACATTTTTAAGCGGGGCAATTTAAAAGATCTGGTCGTCGGTAAGGAAATCGGTACCTTGATTTCTAACTCGGA
This sequence comes from Leptospira fainei serovar Hurstbridge str. BUT 6, assembly GCF_000306235.2. NCBI lineage: Bacteria > Pseudomonadati > Spirochaetota > Leptospiria > Leptospirales > Leptospiraceae > Leptospira > Leptospira fainei. The sequence continues at coordinate 85,070 of NZ_AKWZ02000006.1, read as the reverse complement.
GGATATACAGATCGATGGCGAATGACGAACTTCTAAACACAATGAAGTCCAAAATGGACAAGACGGTGGAACTCCTTCGCAAGGATTTTGCCGGAATTCGAACGGGAAGAGCCAATCCTGCCTTAATCGAAGATATTAAAGTAGAATACTACGGCGCTTTAACGCCGATCAATCAGCTCGGCAATATATCCGTTCCCGAACCGAGATTACTCGTGGTTTCTCCATATGACAAGGGAATCATTAAGGATATCGAAAAGGGGATTCAAGCTTCGGGTCTTGGGCTTCAGCCTACGAACGACGGCTCCGTCATTCGCATTGTCATTCCCGAACTTACCGGCGAAAGACGAAAAGAACTGGCTAAAGTGGTCAAATCGAAGTCCGAAGAAAAGAAGGTTGCAGTTCGTAATATTCGTAGGGACACACTTGAAGATTTGAAAAGACACTCCGAAGGAATTTCTCAGGACGAATTAAAGTCCGTTCAAGATCAGGTGCAAAAGATTACCGATTCTTACATCGATAAAATCTCCGCAGTCACGGCAGACAAGGAGAAGGAAATCACCACAATCTAAGTGATTTCCTCCCGTTCTAAACTTCCCCGCCATGTGGCGGTTATCATGGATGGCAATGGCAGATGGGCCACTGCCAAGGGATTGCCGCGATCTCAGGGGCATCGTGCAGGCGCCGATGCAATTGAGCGTTTGATGGACGCTAGTCTGGCGATCGGATTGGAAAATGTTTCTCTGTACGCGTTTTCGACCGAAAACTGGAAGCGTCCGATCACTGAAATCAGGTCGATTTTCGACTTGCTGGTTGAATTCATCGAATCCCGCTTAGATACCATTGCCGAAAAGGGAATTCGAATTCTGCATTCCGGTTCACGTAAACGCCTCTCTTCCAAGGTCCTAACGAAGATCGATCACGCCATCGAAGTAACGAAAAAAAATCGTAATTTAACCGTAAACTTTTGCTTGAATTACGGATCTCAAGAAGAGCTGCTCACAGCCGTAGGAAAATTGATCGAAGATAGGCATAAGAAGAAACTCTTGCCGGGAAAGGCGATCGCGGCTAAAGAACTTGAAAAATATTTGTATACGTACCCTCTTCCCCCCGTAGATTTACTGATCAGAACTGCCGGAGAACAGAGACTATCCAACTTTCTCCTATGGCAATCCGCGTATGCGGAGCTTTTTTTCAGTGAAACGCTTTGGCCCGAGTTCGATAGAAAAAATCTCGAACTTGCCTTGGAATGGTTCATTGGAAGGACTCGAAAATTTGGGGGTTTAGAAAATGGGTGAAACGCCGAAACGGATCCTTTCTGCTGCTGTACTTGTAGTCCTTTATCTTTTCATGATTTTCTATCGTGATTTTTATTATCTGCAAACGTTGATTCTTCTCGCAGTCGGCGGTGTGATCGGACTGACGGAGTTCTACAGGCTTTCCGATCGCGGGCAAGACGGTCGGCCGTTTAAAGGAACCGGAATATTTTTCTTCCTCGTAATTTTATTATTGTACTATTTTAGATTCGTCGCAGCCCAAAATAAATTCGAGGTTCCGATGATTTTTCAAAGGAACTTTAAGTTCTTCGTGCCTCCGTTCGACGCGATTACTTTTGCATTCGTTTTACTATTCATGACGAGCTTTGTGCTGCAAATTTTGAGGAGACCTTTGGATGGAGCAATTTTTTCCGTTAGCTCCACTGTCCTGGGAGTTTTCTATGCTGCCGTTCCGTTAGGACATTTGCTTTTACTTCTCGGAATGAATGAAGGGATTTATTATATCTTTCTGGTTTCTGTTGCTACGTTTCTAACGGATGTAGGCGGATATTTCGGCGGTCGATGGTTCGGACGAAATCCGGCCGGACTAGCGATTTCTCCTAAAAAAACCTGGGAAGGTTATTTCTCCGGAATCATCGTCGCAGCGCTCTCAGTCTTTTTACTGAATTTCATTTGGGAAAAAAATACTGGAATCGCTCCTCCAGTCGGAGGCGCAGAAGTATTGCTGATTTCTTTGATCCTTTCCATAGTCGGGGTAATCGGTGACCTTTTGGAGTCGGCCATGAAGAGGGACGCAAAAGTAAAGGACTCCGGTAATCTAATCCCGGGACACGGCGGAATTTTGGATCGAGCGGATGCTCTACTTTTGACGGTTCCGATGCTCTATTTTTATCTTCAGATCAAAGGGGCATTGGGCTTTCCAGTCTAATCCCTATATGACCAGGAACGTCTGCATCCTCGGAGCGTCCGGTTCCGTAGGCGAATCCACGCTCAAAGTACTGAGAACCTTCCCGGAAGAATTCAGACTCAGATCCTTTAGCGTTCATTCTAATTTAGAAAAAGCGAAATTAATTGCGGAAGAGTTCCGTCCGGAAATTCTTTGCGTGACTTCCGAGTCCGCAGATCGTCATGCTTTAGGAAATAAAATCGGCAAAACCGAAATCGTATACGGCGCGGATTCGCTCTCTCGGTTAGTGCAGGATCCGGACGTAGAGACGGTAGTTACGGCAGTGGTAGGGGCCAGCGGCGTTCGACCTACAATCGAAGCGATTCGAGCCGGGAAAAAAATCGGCATAGCTAATAAGGAAACGTTAGTCACCTGCGGCCCTTATATCAATGAAATATTAAAAACTTCTAAAGCGTATTTAGTGCCTGTCGACTCCGAACATAATGCATTGTATCAGCTTTTGGAAAACGTAAAAAAAGATTCTTTGGAAAGGATCGTTCTTACTGCTTCAGGCGGCCCCTTCCGAAAGCTTCCGGTTTCGGATTTGGAGAAGGTTACGATCCAACAGGCTTTGCAGCATCCGACCTGGAATATGGGACCGAAAATTACGGTAGATTCCGCAGGAATGATCAATAAAGGGTTGGAAGTAATCGAAGCGCATTATCTATTCGGTTTTCCTTATGAAAAAATCGGAGTCGTTATTCATCCGCAAAGCATTGCGCATGGAATCGTCGAAATGAAGGACGGCGCAAGTTTCGTTTATTCTTCTTATCCAGATATGATTTTCCCCGTTGCTCATTCTCTCTTTTACCCGGCTATCGTTCCGAAAGTATTACGTTCCCACCCGAGTACGTCTTGGGGAAATTTGGAATTCTTAGAAGTGGACCCGACCCGGTATCCGGGTTTGTCCTTGGCGTACGAAGCCGGGAAGGCGGGTGGAACCGCGCCTTCGATCTTCAATGCGGCGAATGAAATCGCCGTGGAACTTTTTTTGAAAGGAGAGATTCGATTTACGGAGATCCCGAATCGAATCCATTCCGCTTTGAATTCGATCGCAATTTCATTTCCTTCCGATCTGGAGGGATACGAAGAGGCGGATCGTAAAACTAGAGAATTTGTTCTTAATTCCCGCAAAGGAAAGGTTACGCAATCATGTTAACGCTTATATTCGGCGCAGTGTTTATGCTCGCCCTCTGTATTTTCATTCACGAACTCGGGCATTTAGTCATGGGTTGGCTCGTCGGCGTCAAAGCCAGAGTTTTTTCCATCGGTTACGGAAAGGGAATCTGGAAGAAACAGATAGGGGAGACGACGTTTCAAATTACCGGGATTCCGATCGGGGGATACGTCCTTTTTAAAGGGGACGAGTACGGTAGCAATGTAAAAGGAGAAAAAGGGGAATTCCTTTCCACTCCGCCTTTAAAGAGGATGATACCGGTAATCGGCGGACCTCTATTCAACTTAATTCTAGGCTTCATCATCGTATTGGCGCTTTATCTTTACGGGCATAATCCTTCCGGAAATCGAATTTACCTCGAGCCCGCTTATAACGAATATTCGCCCGGGTATCATGCCGGTTTAAGAAGCGGCGATAAGATTTTGGCCGTAAATGGAATTCCGACCGAAACCAAGTACGAACTCATTTCGGAATTAGGACTTTCTAAAGGACATGAAGTCGCTCTCCGTGTGGAACGGGAAGGCGGAAAGCCGTTCGAGATCACGGTTCCTGACGCATATTTAGGAATTGAGTTTGCGGGTGAGCGCTGGGTGGAGGCCGAATTCGATTTATCCGATCGTCTTTATCATTGGCTCTCCTCCAAGCTAGATAAGAATAAAGAAGCCGAGCAATATCAGAAAGAAAGGATGGAACGCATCGCCGTCGGAAGAGATCTTCCTCCGGAACAATTGGCATTGCAAGAATCGAAAGAGCGCCAAAAAATTCTGCAAGCTAGAGCTTTGGATTATTTGAACGACGGCGATCGTATTTTATCCGTTAACGGGATAGAAGTTCATACGGTTCCCCAATTGCAGGAAACTCTAGGTAAGTTTCAGAAAGAAAAAGTCAAACTTGTAATCGATCGGAAAAAATATCCGCTTTTGAATCCCTGGTCTCGGGAGAAAGTAGAGGTAGAGATGCCGGTTCTTCCCGCTTACGTAGTCGAGTTTAAAAGTTTAAAGGATAAAAAATATCCCGATCTCTCTCCTTCTTCTCGAAATCTTCTAAGCTATGATCCGGAAGTGAAGTTGAAACTTTTGAATCTGAAGTTGAACGGAAAATCCTTCGCAAGCTTCGAGGATTTCTTGGACGAAGCCCGAGGCAGAATCGGACAGCGGGTCGAATTGCAAATGGGTGGAGATTCTTGGGAAGCGACTCTAGGATTAAGAAATATCGGTCTCCTCGGTTTCCGGGCGACGATGTACGTCAACGAAGAGAGAATGGATCGCAAGCTTTCTCTCTTGGAAGCGTTTACCCAATCTGGAAAGGATATCGTAAAAATGATATCCGACAATCTTCGAGGGTTGGGGATGCTATTTTCGGGATTGATCAAAGTGAAGGATAGTCTGTCCGGTCCGGTAGGACTTTTCAAGGCCTCGCAATACTTTATGGGGAACGGGATCCTGGATTATTGGGAATTCGTCGCTAAGATTTCGATCGCTTTAATGATTATGAATTTACTTCCGATTCCTGTGGCCGACGGTGGACATATCGTTTTCTTTGCATACGAAGCGGTAGCTGGTAGGCCTTTACCCCAAAGAGTAATGGAAGGAATCTTGAGAATCGGGTTTTTCTTCCTATTGGGATTGGGATTCTATGTCAGCTATTACGATTTCTTCCGTTAGGCTGGCATGAGAGCATCAAAATATATTTTACCTACTGAAAAAGAAAATCCCGCAGATGCGGTCGTTGCTTCCCATCGATTAATGATCCGCGCGGGACTTGTCCGAAAATCAGGTTCAGGATTTTATTTCTTTTTACCTCTAGGATTAAGAGTATTAAAAAAAATAGAATCCATCGTTCGACAAGAGATGGACGCGACCGGGGCCCTGGAGTTCGAACTTCCTATATTAACCCCGTCTGAATTTTGGGAGCAATCCGGTCGTTGGTCCGTTATGGGACAGGAAATGTTCCGAGTTAAAGATCGTCATGATCAGTGGTATGCGCTCGGTCCGACGCACGAGGAATCCTTTTCCTATCTCATAAAACCGCTTTTGAAATCCTATAAGGATTTACCGGTGAACGTTTACCAGATTCATACGAAATTTCGGGACGAAATTCGTCCTCGGTTCGGCGTCATTCGTTCCCGCGAGTTCATTATGAAAGATGCATATTCCTTTCACCTGGACGATGCATCTTTAGATGCTACGTATCAGGAAATGAGGACGGCCTACAGAAAAATTTTCCAGCGATGCGGACTAAAGACCATACCCGTTCAGGCGGACTCAGGAGCGATGGGCGGTTCCGCGTCGGAAGAATTTATGGTCGTTTCTCCGATCGGGGAAGAAACCCTATTGCTTTGCGGAAACTGCGGATACAATTCGAATAGCGAAAAAACACCGTTTATTTCTTCCAGTGGTGCCGCTCCAAGTGGTCCGAAAGAGAAGAAGGAAGTTTCTACTCCCGGCAAAAAAAGTATCCAAGAGGTCGCCGATCTTCTTTCCGTTCGTCCGGAAGATACTTTGAAAGCAGTCGCTTTGAAAAATGGAAAAGAATCCGTACTCGTCTTTTTACGCGGGGATTTGGAATTAAACGAACATAAACTAAAGGCCTTTCTTAAATGGCCCGAGTTGGATTTAATACCCGAAGTCGATTTGAAATCTGCCGGACTCCTTCCGGGTTACATCGGACCTTCCGATGCCAAAGCGCCTTTCCGAGTAATTTTGGATTCTTCCATCCGTAAGGACGAAGCCTATATCGTTGGCGCCGGAAAAGAAGACGCGCATATTCAAGGATATATTCCTGCTAAGGAAATGAAGTCGGAATTTGAAACTGCCGATATCGCGTTGACGCGAGAGGGAGATCCCTGTCCGGATTGCGGGAAGCCTTTAAAAGCGGAGAAGGGAATCGAAGTAGGACATATTTTTAAACTGGGCGATAAATATACAAAGTCATTCCAGATTCAAGTATTGGATCAGCAGGGAAAAGCTAGGTCTCTTACGATGGGCTGCTATGGGATCGGAGTAAATCGCACAATGGCGACCGTCATTGAGCAATGCAACGATGAAAAAGGCATCTATTGGCCGATCAGTATCGCTCCTTTCGAAGTTTCCCTCGTGACTCTTGGAAAGGGTTCCGAGCAGGAGGCGAAGGCTAAGGAATTTTACGATGCTCTTTCAGGCGAAGGCTTCGAAGTTTTTTGGGACGATCGTGACCTTGGCCCAGGATTCAAATTTAAGGATTCAGAATTGATCGGCTTTCCGATCCGAGTCACTGTCGGTAAAAAGTTCTTCGAATCGGGAGAAATTTCCATCTACGACAGGAAGAAGGACAAAGAGGAAGTTTTTTCATTCAAAAGCTTTGATGATCTAGTGAGCCGTGTGGAACGGTTGCGCCAGGAATTATACCAAGAGTTGGCGGAGGATTGATCCTCCGGAAGGAGCCGTTATATGGCTAAAGAACGCAGCTTTACGGAAAAGGAAGGATACTTCGGGGAATTTGGGGGAAGATACGCTCCTGAAATTCTTACGGAAGCCTTGATCGAATTGGAATCGACTTATAATCGACTTCGCAAGAGTAAGAAATTTAAGAAAGATCTAGAATACTATCAAAGAAATTATATCGGAAGACCTTCACCTTTAACATTTGCGGAAAAATTGACTCAAACTTGGGGTGGAGCTAGAATTTGGCTCAAGCGCGAGGATTTGAATCATACCGGAGCGCATAAAATCAATAATACCATCGGCCAAGCTTTAATCGCAAAAGCAATGGGAAAGAGACGGGTGATTGCGGAAACCGGAGCGGGCCAGCATGGAGTCGCCACTGCGACTGTCGGCGCTTTATTCGGATTCGAAACCGTCGTTTATATGGGAGAAGAAGATCTCCGCCGTCAGAAGTTGAACGAAATTCGTATGCAGATGTTGGGGGCAAGGGTCGTGGGAGTTTCTTCGGGAACTGCGACACTTAAAGACGCGACATCGGAAGCAATGAGGGATTGGGCGCTTAACGTTGCCGATACTCATTATATCGTAGGTTCGGTGATCGGACCGCATCCGTTTCCTACGATTGTTAGGGATTTTCAAGCGGTAATCGGGCGTGAATCCAAAAAACAATTTCGCAAAACGAACGATAAATTACCGGATGCAGTCGTTGCCTGTGTCGGAGGCGGTTCCAACGCGATGGGAATCTTCCACGATTTCTTATATGAGAAAAAAGTAAAATTGTACGGAGTCGAGGCAGGAGGAAAAGGATCCGCTCCCGGCGAACATTCCGCGACGATGCTTTTCGGAAAAACCGGCTTTTTACACGGAACTAAGACTTTAGTGATTCAAGATGCGAATGGCCAGGTTGTCCCGGCGCATTCCGTATCCGCAGGCCTGGACTACCCGGGTGTCGGGCCCGAACACGCCTACTTGCATAGTTCGGGCAGAGTTAAATACGAAACGGTTTCGGACGAAGGAGCCCTCGATTCATTTTTAGAAGTTTGCCGTGTGGAAGGAATTATTCCCGCCCTCGAGACCGCGCATGCATTTCATTTTGCAAAGAGTTTGGCGAAGGACTTGGGCAAGAAGAAAGACATACTGATTTGCCTCTCGGGTAGAGGCGATAAGGACGTCGCAGAAGTCGCCCGGTTAACGGGAATCATTAAAGGAGAAGTTCTTTGAGTGCCATTCGAAGCGTCTTTTCAGAAACCGCCAGCGCATTTATTCCTTATATTTCTCTGGGTGATCCGGATTACGATTCCTGCGTTGACTGGGCCGATGCGCTGATTCGCGGCGGTGCCGGAATATTAGAATTGGGAATTCCTTTTTCTGATCCGGTAGCGGACGGGCCTATCATACAAAAAGCGTTTAAGAGAGCGTTGGCCCATCCCTTTTCGATGGATCAAATTTTGGATACAACCGCAAGAATCTACGCAAAGCACCCGCATATTCCTCTCGTTTACCTGACTTATTTTAATCCGATATACAGTTACGGTTTCGAACGTTTCGCCGAAAAGGCGAAGGTTTCCGGAATTCAAGGAATGATTATCCCGGACCTTCCGTTCGACACTTCGGAAACAGATGCCCTTTTCAAGTCTCTTAAAAAAAGAGGAATCGATCTTATCCATTTGGTTACGCCTGCCACCCCGCCTTCGAGAATGAAAGGAATTCGTGAATTCGCATCGGGTTTTGTATATTACGTTACATCCTACGGTGTAACCGGCGAAAGAAAGGCCGTTTCGGTAGGTTTGGAAGATCGGATTCGATTTACTAAAACTCTTTTCGAACTTCCTGTCTGCGCGGGATTTGGAATTTCGTCACCCGAGCAAGCGAAAGAAATATCGGTATACGCCGACGGAATCATCATCGGCTCGGCAGTGCAAAGGATCATCGAAGAGAACGGGACAGATTCGGAAGTTTGCAAACAAAAGTTGTACGACTATGCTCGTTCTATTTCGAACGCGCTCCGCGGTCACGAGAGCATGCAAAGCTAAATCGAAGTCGAATCGGCAAGATGAATTCGTTCTTCGCTGGGAAAAGCCAAAAATAAATCTTTTCCCGAATGACTGCAGTTTCTCGTGGAAGATTCCAATGCCTCGACGGTGAGATTGTTGATATTTTCTTTCCCGAGAACCGGAAGAAAATTGACGAATCCGGATCGACGGTCAAAATCCTTCCAGTTTCCACTCGGAGGAAAGAATGAGCGAGTCTAAACCCCCCTTAAAACTATCGGTTCTGGACATAGTGTTCGGAGTACTGACTGTCCTAGGGATTATTGCCCATCTTTATTACGCGTTCTTATCCAATTCTCCAATTGCTTTTAAAGCGTTGCTGGTTGGAGCGGCCCTGTTGCTTTCTTCCGCTTATTTCTTTTACAAACTGCTGGAGAAGCTTGTAACGAACAAGCAGGCGATAGGTAGTTTATGGCTATCCATCATAGTTTCATTCTTTGTGTTCGATTTGTACGTGGTATTTACCCCTTTCTCGGATTTGGAAGAATCCTCCGTGTCCTGGAGATTTAATCTTGTAAAGGGTGGAATTACCAAAAGTGAAAAAGAATCGGACGAAGGCACGATCGAATATATTAAATACAACCCGCCTGCCGGAGCTAGAAGAGATATCCAAATCATAGGAATTACCACCAATACTTTGGAAAGGCTCGAAGGAGTTTGGCCTCTTCCTTGGAAGAACTACGCAAGTATAATCGATAAATTCAAAAAAACTTCGAACCTACTGATGTTCGATATTTTCTTCGTGGATTATAAGCCTGGGCAAATGGATGAAATGTCCAGAGCGCTGGAAGGAAATCCAAGGGTAATGTTCGACTATCCGATGGAAACCAGTTTGGAATCCAAGGAAGCGATCCTAAATTTGGAAAAACGAACCGAGGTTTTAAGAAAATATAAGCTTGAGAACGTTCAAGATCCCGACGATATCGGGCAGCCTTGGCTCAAATTTCCGCAACCTCCCATCGAGCAAATCGGTTCCAAGTCGTCAGGCTTAGGCTTCGCAAATATTAAGAAAGATGCAAGCGGCCTCAACCGCAGAATGCCTTTGGTCGCAAAGTTGGTAAATTCGGGCCCCTTTAAAGAAACGGAATATTTCCCTTCGATAGATTTGATTATTGCGTGTAACTATTACGGCGTCGACGTGCGTAAAGACACGGAAGTCGTTATGGGGAAATACGTTAAGATCAAAAATATTCCCAGTCGAACCGTAACGAATTTTGATTTTAAAACCATGAAGCGGGAAACCAAGGATATCATGGCAAAACCGAACGATACCCGCGAAGTCGTTATTCCTATAGACGAATACGGACAAATGCAGATCAACTTTGCCGGCGGTTTGTACTCTTTCAGAAATACCGAACTCTTCGAAGTTGTTCAAATGTGGGACGAGGACGCGGCGGCCCAGGTGGAAAATAATATTTTCCTTGTCGCGATGTATTACGCAACGGGTCGAGGAGCTGCAAAGGATACGCACTTATCTCCTTTTGGAGACATGTCGGGAATCGAACACCACGCGCATGCGATCAATACTATCTTAAATCAGGATTTTTTACATGAAGTCCCCGAGTGGGGAAATTTTCTGATCTATTTGAGCATGGCTTTTCTCGTAGGTTTAGTGCTTCCTCGTTTGAAAACCTCTTGGGGATTCTTATTTATCATCGTACTAGCTTTTCTATATAGTGTCGTGACATTATTGGATTTTTCCGAATTCAATTTGGTGCATATCTTTCCGTCCGTGATCGTCGAGCAGCTGTTTATTTTCGTCGGAATCATCGGTTACAAAATCTTAACGGAAGAAGAGAACGTAAAGTATATCAGAAGCACATTCTCCAAGTTCGTATCAAAGGATGTCGTGGACGAACTCCTCAAGAATCCGGAGAATTTGAATCTGGGAGGATCGAAAAGGGATATCACGATCTTCTTCTCGGATATTCGCGGATTCACGACGATGTCCGAAAAAATGGGACCGGAAGAGCTTGTTCAATTTTTGAACCAATATCTTTCCGAAATGACTGAGATCATAATTGAATTTAAGGGAACGATTGATAAATACATGGGGGATGCGATCATGGCTTTCTGGGGTGCTCCGGTTCCTTTAGAAGACCACGCCTATTACGCTTGTGCGGCGGCTCTCGCTCAAATGCGAAGATTGGCCGTCTTGAAAGAGGAGTGGAAAAGCCGGGATCTCCCCGTGATGGATATCGGTATTGGATTGAATTCCGGGCCCGCCGTAGTCGGAAATATGGGGAGTTCCCACCGCATGGATTATACTTGTATGGGGGATACGATCAACCTAGGTTCGCGCTTGGAGGGATCGAATAAGGAATACGCCACCAATATCATTATTTCAGAATATACATATGAAAAGGTCAAGGACCGTATAATCGCCAGAGAATTGGATTTGGTCAAGGTTAAGGGAAAAACGAAACCTGTTCGAATCTATGAACTGATCGATTTAGTAAACGAAGAAGATCTCAAAATATTACGGAGACCACTTCACGCTGCGGAGCAGTCCTAATGACCGCTAGACGACGGAATTCATGCAACAGCAACAACCGAATCTCGATGGCATCCGTATTCCCGCGGACCTCAGAAAACTTCCTTTGGAGGAGTTGCCCCGGCTCTGCGCCGAGGTTAGAAACTATATTATAGATACCCTTTCGGGAGTCGGCGGCCATTTTGCCAGCAATCTCGGCGTAGTCGAGCTTACCGTAGCATTGCATTACGTCTTTGATACGCCGAATGACCGTTTGATTTGGGATGTCGGTCATCAAACTTATCCGCATAAAATTCTAACCGGTAGAAAAGATAAACTTTCTACTGTTCGAAAATTTAAAGGCTTATCCGGTTTTCCTAAACGGGAAGAATCTGCGTATGATTTATATAATACCGGTCACGCAGGTACTTCGATTTCTCAAGCGCTAGGTGAAGCGGTTGCCAGAGATCTAACCCGTAAAAGTTACAATGTAATAGCCATTATCGGAGACGCTTCGATCGCTACGGGTATGGCGCTCGAGGCCCTAAACCATGCCGGTCATTTAAAGAAGGATCTCCTTGTCATTCTGAACGATAATTATATGTCGATTTCCAAGAATGTCGGATCCATTTCGAGTTATTTAAATAATATCATAAGCTCCCATTTTTATTTGAACTGGAAAAGGATATTTTATACTTTTCTAAAATGGTTTCCGATCGTCGGTCCCGCTATGGAAAGTTTTTTCAAAAAGGTCGAAAAGGGATTCAAGGACGTTTTTACCCCGGGCGGTTTATTCGAAGATTTAGGTTTCGGATATATAGGTCCTGAAGACGGTCACGACGTGATTCGTCTCGTTACTATGCTTCGCAAACTTAAAGCGATGAAAGGCCCCATCTTATTTCATGTTATCACCCAAAAAGGGAAAGGATATAGTCCGGCGGAGAAGGACCCGATTAAATATCACGGAGTTACTCCATTTCGAAAGGAGGATGGAGCCATGGATTCGGGGGACGAATCCAAAATCTCTTATTCAAAGATCGTAGGAAAAGTATTAACCCAATTAACGGAAAAAAATTCGAAGATAGCCGCGATTACTCCTGCGATGATCGAAGGATCCGGTCTTGGAGAATATGTGGCCAGATTCCCGGATCACGTTTTTGACGTCGGAATCGCCGAACAACATTCGGTCGCGTTTGCTGGAGCGATGACTAACGGCGATGTGATTCCTTACATGTGCATTTACTCCACCTTCTTAACGAGGGCGATGGATCAGTTGGTAGAAGACGTTTCGCTTATGAACTTGCCGGTTCGTTTCGTGATAGATCGTGCAGGTTGCGTCGGACCTGACGGGGAAACGCACCAAGGGTTATTCGATCTGAATTATCTTTTATCTTTACCGAACATGGATGTTTTTGTTCCTTCTTCCGGGCAAGATTTGGTGGATTCTCTTCGATTTATGGAGACTTACGATAAATCTCCGATCGCAATCCGATTCCCGAAAGCCTCGGTGGATGTCTCCGGTTTGGATTTTTCCTCGAAACTCGAGCTAAATCCGGGTTCGTTTCGAGTATTACGGAGAGGATCGGATATAGCGATTCTATCGATCGGCTCTATGCTCGACGAGGCTAAAAAAGCCGCTACATTCTTAGAGCACGAAGGTCTTTCCGTTACGCTTATCGATCTGGTATGGTTACGACCGCTTGGAAAGGAAGCGTTAGATGAGGAACTTTCGAAAGTCCGATATTTTACCATTTTGGATGAAAGTTATGTCGACGGCGGAGCTTCAGGGTATCTTCTAAACAGAATTTCACCGGAATATCTTTCAAGGTTCTTGAAAACGTTCGGTTTTCCGCCGGAACCGATTCATCATGGAGAGAGAAAAGAAATCTTTGCCGAATACGGTCTAGATGCGGCCGGCATAGCGGGAACTTTGTTAGGCTTGTTAAAGAAGGAAGTCATACACGGAAAACACAATTAAGCTCTTGGCAGCAGCGGCCGAAAATAAAAGAAAAACGGGTAGATAATTGGAAAGCCTGACACCTGAAGATAAGCTTGAAGCCTCAAAATTCTTTTATAAAATCGGAGATCTGGATCGTTCCGAGTTTCTACTGAAAACCTTCTTAGAACAAACTGAAGATCATGAAGCATATTTTTTCTTGGGATTGATCGAAAACCAGAGGTCAAACTGGCAAAAAGGTCTCTATTATTTTTATCGTTCGGTGGAGACAAATTCGGAATACGGTAATCCGTGCAATGAGATAGGAATACTACTACTTCGATTAGGAAGAGAAAGAGAGTCGGTCTATTGGCTGAAAAAATCCCTACGTTGTCGATTAAACGACGCCCCGCATATTTCACTTTTTAACTTAGCGACACTGTATAAAATTTGGAATCGTCCGGAACGTTCTCTGCAATACCTGCATAAAGCGATCGTAATCAAACCCGATTTTGAAGAGGCAAAGCGTTTGCGAGAAGAGTTGAATTCGGCCTTCTGAATCCCCTCAAAATTCCATCGAATCACTAATTCTGCGAGTAACGCTTATTTTCGGATAGATTTACTCCTAAATCCTTCGAGCCGAATGATAAATTGGAACGACAAGAACGGATTTTGGGTTTATCTTTGATCCGCTTCTGGCATCCGATCGTGAGCGAAATTTAATTCGCGGAGAATCATAATATGGAATTAGCTCCGGAAATGGCAGTTTACGTGCAAAAGATTTTGTCCTTAGGGCTGAAAGGATTTAGTGAAGGAACTCCTGTCGAGAGAAGGACAGGATATTCTGCGATTCGTTCCCTTTTAGGCGAGGGACCGGAAATGAGTGATATTTCCGATACGTCGATTTTGACTTCGAATGGAAAGATAGTCGTAAGAAATTATATTCCGAAAAAAGAAATTCGTTCCCGCATTCTCTATTTTCACGGAGGCGGTTGGGCAGTCGGAAATTTGAATGATTTTGATCCGTTTGCAAGAACATTAGCGAACGGAACTTCAAGCATAGTTTCTCTAGTCGATTATCGGCTGGCTCCCGAGTTTCCATTTCCGGCAGCAATCGATGATGCAACTTGCGCATTAGAATGGATTACCACTCGGAAAGATTGGGAAAAATTCCCCTTGGTCGTCGCGGGAGACAGCGCGGGAGGAAATCTTGCGTCCGTAATCGTAAGAGAAGCTAGAGATAAAAAGCGGCCGAAGATTGATCTGCAGGTTTTAATTTATCCGGTAACCGATGCGAATTTTGAAACCGCCTCATACAAAACCTTTGAACATGGACCCGGACTCACCCGAAAGGATATGGAATGGTTTTGGAATCAGTATATTCCCGATGAGAGTAAAAGAAACGATCCTCGAGCCTCGCCTCTTCGAGCGGAAAGTTTGCGGGACCTCCCTCCAACGATCATTTTTACGGCCGGTTTGGATCCGCTGAGAGACGACGGAGAATTATATGCGGATCGATTAGCGGAAGAAGGCGTGCCGACTTATTTTAAACGCTTTGAAGGCTATACGCACGGCTTCTTTACAAAGGTAAATATCCTTTCTGCGCCGGAAGAAGGAATTCGAGAAATTTCAAATGTCATAGAGGGAATTATTCAGGATGAAGCAAATGAGCGTTTTCTATTAAATCGAAAAATGTATCCTGGAATAGGTGAAAAACTTTGGAGCGGGTTCAATTAATCGATTTCGGAAAACCTCTTGTCTTAAATAACTCTCCGGATCCGATTCCGAAAAATAGCGAGGTCTTACTAGAAGTACTCGCTTGCGGAGTTTGTCATTCCGATCTGCATATTCGTGAAGGTTATTACGAACTTGGATCAGGGAAAAAAATGTGGGTGAAAGATCGCGGGGTTTCACTTCCGTTAACCCCCGGCCATGAGATTGTCGGAAAAATACTTAAGATAGGACCGGAAGTTACGGGAGTTTCTGTCGATGAACTCTTTTTAGTTTATCCATGGATCGGATGTAATGCATGTTCGGAATGCCAAGCTAATTTACCGCATCTGTGCGCGTCACCGAAATCATTAGGAGTTTACCAAGATGGGGGATACTCGGATCGCATTTTAATTCCCGATCAAAAATGGTTGATTCCGATCGGAAACTTGAAACCGGAAGCGGCATGTTCCTACGCTTGTGCGGGATTAACGGCCTTCAGCGCCTTAAAGAAAGCGCTACCTTTATCGGAAAAGGAAACGTTAGTCATTATTGGCGCCGGAGGCTTAGGTTTTTTTGCCGCACAAATTGTTAGGTGCTTAACGACTGCCAATATTGTCTTCTTAGACGTTGATTCGGATCGATTGAAAAAAATAGGAGAGTTCGATTCGTCGTTTCAAACGATGCTGTCGAATGTAGGCGAGACCGAGATTCGCAAATCGATCGGAGTTTCCGGGGCCAAATCCGTCGTTGATTTTGTAAATAACTCCGAAACCGCTGCTCTGGCATTTTCCTTACTGAGCAAAAATGGAAGACAAATCTGTGTCGGGTTATTTGGCGGTGAGGTCTCTTTACCAACCCCGGTCATAGCCCTTAAGAATCTTAAAATACAGGGCAGCTATACGGGGTCGCCGTCGGAACTTAAGGAATTATTGAAGTTAGTGTCCAATAACCGATTACTTCCGGTTCCCGTTCATTTAGTCCCGTTAAACGATGCGAATTCGATCTTAGATTCCATGGCACAAGGAAAAGGATTGGGAAGAACCGTTCTTATTCCGACGAGTTGACCTGACATTCTATTCTCAGATCGATCGGAAGCTTGAACTTTACGGTCGGAGATTCCGGCAATATATCGGACTTAGTTTTCAATTCGGAATTCTTGAGGCAATTGAACTTCCGGACCTTCATTAGTTTCTTTTAATTCTCTTTTTTCCATTGCCGTTCGAAGTAGGAGACCTGTTTCCGTTTCTTCCATATATTTCGAAAGTTCGGTCGAAACATTTCTTGCGATTCTGAATTTTAAGAGTTTATCGCCTTTTTTTTTCGCGATCAAATTTCCGTTTCGGTCCGCCGACAATTCCAGTTCCGCTAGTCTTAGCTCGTCTCCGCCGTCGGTAAGGAAGGTCAGGCTACCGGCAATCTCAGAAACTCGAATCAAATTTATTGGATAACCTTCAAGATGAACGTAGCCGTTTTCGGAAAGGTCGCCATATTGATTATCGATGTAAACACCGTCGGGTGCTTCTTTGAGGTTTTTGCGGAAATACGCGAGGATGTCTATTTGTTCGATTTTAGTTCCTCGAAATATCCAATCGCCATTGGAAAGAACTTTAATTTCGCTATCGAGACGTCTTGCCATCGCTGTCCGGTTCTTTATAACGAAATGCAATACCTTCTAAGACGCGAGCTTCCTGAGGTAATTCGGCGAAGTTTGCAGAATATCCATTTGCAGTTCCACTTTGGAACAGAGTCGGAGGCATTGAAACTATACCTTTTGCCGCCAGAAACATTCCATCCATGCCGCGATCGAACAATTCTTTCCTTATTTGGTCGTAGTAATATTTGTCGGTTTTACCATCCCCAAAATTACGGATAAGAATTCTTCCGTAAACCTCGTATTCTCGTCGCCTGGGGGCTTCTTTCAGTATTTCAATCTCTTTCCACGACTGTTTATGAGTGCGTATCAAATCCTCTCGATAGACAATATCGGGAATGAATTCTACTGATTGACAGGAATACAGTAAAAAGAGTATAAATAGGAACCGGCTAACCCTGAAAATTAAAAAGATTTTAAACCGATTTGAGGGTGATTTGCGGAGGTTGCGCATCTTTTTCCATTCAGGAAATCGTTTCCCTGGAGGACAAGCCGTTTTTGCGGGGCTAAAAACTAGGCTTTTCAGAACGGTTTTTTTAGTATACTATCCCTCGATAGCCGGTAAGTTATCGCGGAATTCTGAAGCATCCGTATGCTGGTTCCTCACGGCGTATCCTGCAGCGCCATTTATATGGAAGATATAGAACTTAAAAAACGAGCGAGGGAAAACGTCCTTAAAATAGGTTACTGTAACCTCGACGAGCTCGAGGAAAAAGTTAAAGCATTCCGGGTAATGAACCAGAACGCCGCTAAAAAAAGATATCTGATTACTAGAGAACCTATTGCAGACACCACTGGAAAAATTCTAGTACCGAAAGCCGCGGAGATAGATATATCGACGGCTAAATTGCTTCGTCGTCATTTTAAGGGTTCCGTAGAATTTAAGACGTTTCAACCCGACGAGGGAATCGTTATCATTTCCGACATGACTTCCGCCGAGGGCGTATCCTTCACTATGGATATTGTAACGCAGATTATGAATCTTGGAGGCGGGGCTTATGAAGGATTCATCGATAGAGTAGATAGCTTCGGTGATTTTATCAACTTATTGAAAAAATCATTATTCCCGCGTTTGATTATTATCGGGTACATTCCAACGGAGAAAATACAGGGGGAGTTATTGAACTTCGTTCGCGTGAAGCGAGTGGATAACTATTTGCGGGCGATGGAATTAACTCATACTGCGTTTAAACCCGCTCCTTATTTTCCGAAAGTACGCCAAATTGAAATTTCACCGGAAGACCCTAAATCATGGGGACGTTTTGTAGTTGAAATCGTTCGAGAATACACTCGCCCTTACTTACTCGAAGACGTTTGATTCGAAATAAATCTTAATTTATAATATTCTTTGTAACGCTTAGTCCATTTGTAGGAGTTCCTACGCCGGCAGCGATGACTGAGCCCCACCCTGAACTTGGGTGGAGGAGGCGGGTTGGTGGGAGAAACGCTTCGCCCGCTATATCATTTTATCGAGATTCTGTCAAACGACATTCGAATTTTTTATCTGTATGAGCTCCCACAAATTCGCGCCGGGATTATTAAACGGTCGCATCATCGCATGTAATCGAAGGAAAAGAATTCAAATTCTATCGTTATTAAACTCTATAAAATTCGAGATTTTCGCGTAATGGATCAGGCAGGGATCCAAGCGCGTTGATGTATTTTTTATAGCGGTTTTCAAGCTCCGTAAATTTACGAGTCCGTATGTTGATGAATCTATTATTAATCTCGCTAAACGCAGGCATCTTGGATACTTTTTCTCGAATCGGTCGTGAAAAAGGAATATGTCTGTAGAAAATACTACGCACCACACGATTCAATCGTTGTACGCTTTCCGATTCGTATTTGATCCAGAGCTGATAATCATTAGCAAAGATATCCCTCTCGTTCCTGAAACGTTTAAATTCCGCGGCCAGCTTTTCCTTTACTTCTATCGAGAGATCCTTGTTCTTTTTATAGAACTGAACGTAGTCCATATAATCGGCTGTAATTGAAGGATTTCCCACGTTATTCCATTCCGGGCCTAAGATACTTTTGCAGAGTTCCCATCGGAACGCGGCAAATGCATCGATAAGAAGCGATTTTAAATCTCCTTGTACGAAAACCGGTAAAACGATGCGACCGCGACTTTCTTTCGAACCTGCGCCTCTGTGGACCGATAGTTCCTGCCACATCATGATTTTGCTTCCGATCGAAGGCACTATAACGAAATCGGGAATAACCGCTTTTTGCACGAACTCCTTATTAATGCCCATTTCCGGGTTATTGTAGATTACTTCCCGATTAAATACCGAGAAATCGATTCCCATGACGTCGTGAACGGCGTCAGTAAGCATCTTTTTAGTAACATAGGCTTTCCCTAGAGGAATTTGAGAGTGGAATTTAGTCAGAATCGGCAGATAAGTCGCAAGAGATCCCGTCGTTAACCTAACATTCGCTTCGTACATAGCGCCGAATTCGAATTTTAATCTTGCTTCCGGATTATCGATATCAGGGGGGAGATCGGATTCCTTTTTGAAAACGGCATTTCTGTTATCCATTTTCACTTTATCGAAGAAATTTTGACCCAATTCATCCAGGGATGTGGGAGTTTCTCTCTTATAAATTCTTTCCAACCATTCGGTTCCATAATGAATCGGTATATCCGAAACGGACGTGATTGCGTCCTTAAACGTGGACATAAATACGAGTTGAGAATCGTCCAAAAGAGTCTCGTCAAAAAAGCCGTATTTAAGCATTAGATCGACAGGCTTCGGAACGTTCTTATTTGTATTTAAATATTTTTGAAAGCATCCCGCATAGATATCAAAATAGATTTTCGTAATGGATCTTCGTAGTTTTCTCGTATCATTATCCGAATCCAACGGATTCTTCATGGACTTAAGTTTTACCATAAGAGCGGAGAATTCTTTAATAGCGTCTCCTCCCAAGCCCGAATACTGAATTATCGTAGATGCTGAATTTTGAAGTTCTTTTCGTATTGCTGTAGCGTCCGCCGATGAGTCCACTCCAATGGATCCATTCGTCGAAGCCGATTGGGTTTGCGGTAGGGATTCGTATTTCTTCGATAGTCCCGCCGTTTTTTCGAGAAAGTTTCGAATATTCTGCGAAGGATTCGGCATCCCCGCGCCAAATAGAGACTGATGCCCCGCTAATGCCTTCTCGATTTTTTGAGACAATGTTTGAAGAACTGGAACGACGAATTCGGGAGGAGCAGTCGAATAACCGTTTGCCGTCATATCTAAAATCAAATAGAATTTTTCGGCGATGCTTTCATCTCCTCCGATTAGGAATCGAAAGGCTTCTTCCAATTCCTCTAATACGATCTTCGTACTTCCCGTTAAGTCGTTTTGAACCTTTCCCAATTTTTCGCAAATATAGGATACCATCGCCGGATCCGGCGTAAAAAGTTGAGCTAGTAAGTTCGGATCCACAAGAATCAATTTTCGAAGGAAATTAAATTCCGAATCTTGAAATTCAATTTCTTCCGGATAATACTTTAGCAATTGCTGAGAATGATCCTCGTCAATGTAGGTGGGGGTCGGTCGTTCCGGTAGCAATCCGCCGTTTTCGAAGTAGTTCTTTAAATTTTCTCGAGCCAACCTAAGGATTGGATCCACAATCTCTGCGCCGGGATCGCTAATCGGCTGACCAGGTTTGATGTCGGGAAAAACTCCAGGATTGAATTGATAATAAAGAAGAGAAAAATTATCGTTCGATTTTCCGAGATCCGAGGCAATTTTCCTTAATTGATTAGTTCGTTTAAAAAGTTCTGTGATTTCTCTGAGTAATGATCGGCCGACCATAATTCCCAGCGAAGAACGCGCGGCAAGGGAACGGGCGACAGTCGAGGGCGACATAACGTACGTGGATAAAATGCATTCTTGCTCAGTAATGATCGTATATGGGTATCTTCCACCTGCAAATAAGGCCGTCGCGCCGGGAGTAAGATTCGCTCCTGAAAGTTTGAAAAGCTCTAATTTCCTGCCCTTGGGTCCGTCGATGACGTATCGTAAAGCGCCGCTGTGTAAAACATTGAGAGAATTTACCGCCGATCCCTCCGGAAAGAGAGTGGTTCCTGCCGGAATAGTTACTTTTTGGTTTGGAATACTTGTATCTAAGGCCATACGTTCGCTAAAGAGAGCAAATTAAGAAGAAAACAATCCTTCGTCGATCCGGGAAACTCTTTTTCTAAGATCGGCTTTAAAAACCCGGCAATCGAGAGGCGACTCGCTTATCAAACCGAATTTTCGGGGGCTTCTTTGAGCGCTAGATTTCTCTACTGCTTGACTGATTTCATTCTGCTTAGAATGCTCCTAAGCGAAATGAAGAAGATGGATTCCCTATTAGCCGGATCAAGAATCGGAATGCTTACGAATCAGAGCGCCTATGGCTGGGAACACGAATATCACTTTCGAACCGTTAGTAAGAAATACGGGCTAAAAAAGCTTTTCTTGCCGGAGCATGGGCTCTTTGCCGAATTGCAGGATCAGATTTCAGGAGCCTCGCTCAAATATGATTTGGATGGCACTGAAGTTTTAAATTTGTACGGGGATTCTGAAGATAGTCTGGTTCCTTCACAGGAATCTCTGGCAGGATTAGATACGATTTTAATCGATATTCGAGACGTAGGGGCAAGGTATTACACCTTTTTGACCTCGGCCCTTTATTTGATGCATGCTGTAGATCATCGAAATCGGAATGGCTCGGAAAAAATTAAAGTAGTCGTTTTTGATTCTCCTAATCCTGCGGGAACGGGAATTGAAGGAAGCCCTCTGCAGTTGGAATATGCTTCGTTTGTAGGAGTTGAGGGAGTTCCGCATCGACATGGACTTACCGCAGCCGGACTTTTAAAATTTTATAAGGATAAATTCAAGTTGGATCTCGAATTCTATTCTATCAACAAAATTTATCCGGATCAATACGACCCATTTTTATGGGTTCCGCCATCCCCGAATATTCCGACGATTTCAACTTGCTATGTCTATGCCGGCCTATGTTTACTCGAGGGAACGAATTTATCGGAGGGAAGAGGAACTACACGTCCATTCGAGACTTTCGGGGCTCCTTATATCGATTACGGCAATGAGAAACTCAGAAGAAAATTGGAGGAACCGCAGAGAGGGATCTTCCATCTGAGACCGTTGAGGTTTATACCTACGTTTCATAAGTATGCAGGCGAAGTGTGCGGGGGGTATCAGATTTTACTGGAAAAACCTGCAAAATTTCATAGCCTGCTTTTCGGTTTACATTTATTGAAGACCATTCAAGAGACTTATCCTCGGGAATTTTCCTACCTGCAGGGTCCGTACGAATTTCGATCCGATCGACCTGCAATCGAACTACTGGTGGGGGATCAATTTCTATTGAAATATTTGGAAGGGAAATCTTCGTATCTTGAATTAGAGGAATATCTTTCCGAGGCGGAATTAAATTGGAAGAAAGAGATAATTACATATCGTTAAAATTCAAATCATTTCGATCGTCTTAAATTTCTCGAGCGCGGCCTTCGGATGAAGATGCGGACCGAAATCGCAAAATGGACGATTGTCAAGAAAAAATTCCGGCCAATCTATGTTGGAGCTCCAGCAGAAAAAAAATTATAAAAGACTTTCTCCAAAAATCCAAACTCTGATACCTACCACTTCGGGAATCCGCCGATCCGGCCCCCGCCCAGGAGGGGTGGGGATTTTTCAAGATCAACACCAACCTCCGCCGCTCGTCGCTTAAACCGGTAATCGCTTTAATTCTTCGGAAAGTCGTTTCAGATCTCGGACAAGATCAACGGGTGCAGGGTGGATTGTGGCTGCCGCTTGTAAGGCGGTCTCTATTAAATCCAGGATTAATTTGCGTTCTGTTACGGCGCGAACTTTCGGCATTTTACTCCATTCTGTCCGGAAGATCGTGGCTTTTTCGTCTACAATCGAGGTGATTTGGTTCAATGTGTTGATCGCTTCGCTCATGATGGCCTCATATTTTTTCGATATTCAACTGCATTACGGATGTCTGATCGAGTATTTCCAGTTCGAAGTTTCGCTCCACCGCGGTTTTGAAATGGCGAGTGATATTCGTCCAGAAATTCGGTTTTATAACTTTGCACTCTTCGGGTAGTTCGTTCACCCGATCTCGATTCGGTTCATAGCGAAAGAATTCGGTCTTTCCGACCGCAATAGTTCGAGAAGGGATTTGCCATTCTTCCTGAAGGCAGGATAAACCTGTATTCGTAGTGATCTTGGCCGTTATTTTCATACCCGCGCTCGGATACTTTACATCGACGGAACTCGAGTTAGTCATAAATAGGAAGAAAACCGGAAGCTGACGTTCTCCGTCGCGACTCTCGGAGACTCGCAGTTGTACTCCCGATACGGTTATTTGATTCGATTCTTTTTTTCCGGTGAACGCTAACGGGTTTACGATTCTTGCAACGACTGCGAAAATAAATAAGAGTAGAATAAGATCGAATAGCAAAATTAACTTTGTGCGGGATTTCTCTTTTCCCATGGTTTGGATTTGCTTTAAGAATTCTCTAAATTCTTCCGGAGAACGAGAGTGATAACCTTTACCCATGGGATATTACCTTGCGAATGTTTTTGCGAATTCTTCCGGCGCTCGGATAGCCTTCCGATATTTCTGCGGCGGAAACAAAAAGGCTAAGGGCTAAACGAACCGCTTCCACCATATCATGACCTCTCGAAAGAAAGAAAGCAAGCATTCCTACCAAAACATCGCCAGTTCCCATCACTGCAAGTTTCGGTTCCTGGTAAGGCCAAAAGAATGAACCTTCCTTCGGAGTGCATAAAACCGAAATGCTCCCTTTTAAAAGAATAAAGCAATTTCTTTCTATCGACCATTCCTTTGCATCCTGCCAGGCGTCCAGAAAACCGGTATACGTTTTTCCCGTAACCCTGGACCATTCTCCGACATGCGGAGTGAGTAGCACATTCGGACCCAACTTAGTAACCGAATAAGGCAAAATTGCCCCTGCATCCAAAATGACGGGAACTCCTTCCGGAAGAAGGGAAGTCGGGCAGTTTTCCGGAGAAAGCCCAGGGCCGAGCGCGAACGCTTTCGCCTTTCCGGCAAAACTTCCCAAAAAAGGATTTTGATCGGAAGCAAACAGTTTTACCATTAGCGACGAATCCTTCTTAAGTACTTTTTGTATCGTATTTACGGACGGCGTTAAAACGAGAGAGATACCTCCGCCCATTTCGTGAAACGAAAGGACGGAGGATAGAATCGCTCCCGTCATCCCGTCCGAACCGCCTAGAAACACGGCCGAACCGTTCGAATATTTATGGGAGTTGTATCCTCGCTGCATCCGTTTCTTTAATTCTTTTCTATTGGCCTTAATCAACACTCTTTGCCGGCTGGAAAATTTATGGCGAAGAAATCCGATCGGATGAAAAGTTTTTTCCACTTCGATTTCAGAATGGAATAGATTCACCAGTTTAGGAGATCCGATTTCCGCCAGTCCATCGATCGGAAATGGAGGAGGACCGTCAGGATGAAATCCGGAGAGAGCATCGATGCTAAGGACGAAGCAATCCGAGCCGAATTTTTCCTTGAGTATTTTTAGTTCAGAAGCAATGCGTTTGAGTTCCTCGGAGAGCGGCGGCCGAAATCCGGTTCCAACTAGGGCATCTACTACGATCTCATTATGATTCCAGGATTGAGAATGAAATTCTTGGAGAGGATATAATTCGGCGCCGGAGCTCCCGCACAGATTTTTATAAAATAAAGTCTCTTCGGAAAGTTTTCCGTCTTTGTAGAAGACACGACAAGGAATTCCTTCCGCCGAAAGAAAATGAGCCAGCGCGAAACCGTCTCCGCCGTTATTTCCGGACCCGCAAAGGAAAAGCGCGCCTCCTTTTTTTTTGAATTTGGTTTTCCAGGTTTGAAAAATGGAAACGGCGGCAAAGCCCATCAACAATTGAGGGGATGTTCCTCTTTCTGTGATAGATAGTTTATCTAATTCTACACTTTCCTCGTCGGTAAAAAGAGTTTCGCTTCTCACTTTAATTCATTTCCATTTATGCACTTCGAGATAGCCCGAGCGGATTCTTACGGAATAGATTTCGTCGTTGGCATCCATCCAAGTTTCTCTCCAGAGACCTCGTGGAGGCGGATAGTTGAGACGTATATTGTTTACGTGATTGCCGTCGTCGTCGTGAACTTGAAGACGGATGGAGTTTCCTTCCTCGGCTTCGGTTTCCCAAATGAAAAAATTATCGTCGTTCAATACCCAGAACAGGGTTTCGGAAGGGTCTTGTATTTCTTTAATCGGAGTGACTCGCTTGCCATCCCAATCGTAACGATAAATTTTACGCGATTTAAATCGTCCGGACTTCGCTTCGTAAAAACTGAAAGCGGCCAAGGCATATTCTCCTTCCGAATGAGGAAGGATCGTATCGATATACCAAGTGTTCCCGTCCGATACTGAATTTACGATATCCTTGAAATCATTGGAATCCAATCTTTGTTTGATTTTTCCCGCCTCGTCGAATACGCTCAAACGCATCTCTCCGTTGGAACGATGAAATACGAAAAGTAGATCGTTGCGACCTGCCTCTATTCGTTCCACATAGCCGAAGGGGGTGGATCCTCCGACTCCGTCCGCGTAAATCGTCTGAACTAATTTTCCGGAATCACTGACTTTAAGAATAACCGAAGGTAAAGCTTCTTCCGCATCCGTTCGAAATTCTCCTGATTTCTTAGCAAAAATATTTTCGGGAGTCTTGTCCTGTCTTACGTCGTCTTTCGAAATTCGGGATTGAATAAAGACATCCTCGTTTCTGGAAACCGAAACAAGGCCGATTCGACCGAGTTTGACGTTGTAAATTTTCGCCTTATCCAAGGTCTTTTCTTTCGGATTTCCGATTACGAACTTGAGTTCGCCCTCCGTAGTGAATGCTTTTACGAGGGATTGTTCGAAATCGGGGATATACATCAAGCCTGACGCAATCGCAATTTGGTTCGGCACGTTTGTCGGAACCCTATTGACGATGCTAACTTGAAGCTCTTTTATATCCTTTCCTAACTTTACTCTTCCGTAAAGATACGGGTTGTAATCATCTACTCTGAATTTAGAGCAGGCGAAATGAAGCGCCCCGGTTACGATGAGGAAAATTAAAGGGAAACGGAAGATTGTTTTTTCGTTTTTACTGGGTTTAAATGGATGCATAATTCGAAATGAATCCGATGGGCGGAGGTTCCGCCGATTCGGACGTAAACGGTACCATCTCGAGTATTCCATCAGAAAACAAGCAATTTCGACCGATCCAAGAAACTGAGTCCTCGGATACGGTGGATTTTTTACTTTACACTAGGGCTTGTCCCAAATAATTTGAAAGGATATCGGGAACCACCCCATAGTATGGGTAGTAACAAGTCTAAGTTTGACATGAAAATGTCGACTTTGATGGGAACATCTCGCTCTCACAGGCGAGAGAGGCGGTTCAGAGACTCTCTGTAAGGCCGGCACTTGACAGTCAGTAAGGAAACGATCTCTTCGATCTTAGATGGTATCCTGCTCGCACCCGTTAAGTTGTACGCACTCATGGTTAGCCAAAGGCCCAACCATACGCTGATCGAGGTAGAGTTGGATCACCTCGAACACCCGTACGGTTCCGTCAGCCTTCTGGAATGTGAGCAAGTTTCCAGAAAACTGAATGAAGAGTTGGAACGGATCTTCCCGGATCTGAACTATACTCTTAAAGTTTCTTCTGCGGGAGCGGAAAGGAAACTGGTGCTTCCGGGGGACCTGGATCGGTTCCGTGGAATTCCAGTACGCCTCGTTTACCGAGTTGAAGGTGAGTCGGGTGAGAAAGAGGGGATCTTCAAGATCTTGGATAGGCAGGGTGACCGTTTTATTTTGGAACCGTTTTCCAAACGGAAGAAAGGAAGCGGGAAAAAAAAGGAAGCCTTCTTGGAATTGAAGGATATACTGAAAGGAAATTTGTACGTAAGTATTTGATTATGGCAGTAAAGAAGAAAGAAGCCGAAGGCAATCTGTTGGAAGCAATTCAACAATTTTGCGCCGATAAATCCCTGGACCGGGAAGCGGTTATGGGAGTCATACGGGACTCTTTAATTACGGCCTATAAGAAAAAGTCCGGACTCGACGGTTTGGATGATACGGAAAACCCGATTAAAGTGGAATTCGCTTCGAATAACGAAGGCGATAACGTTGTCATTATAGTTCCTAGAAAGGTAGTCGATGAAGAGCCCAAAGACGGTTTGGAAATTTCTCTCTCAGATGCGAAAGTAACTCATCCGGAAGCGGAAATCGGCGAAATATTAGAATTTAAAGAAAAGCCGATGGAGTTGTCCAGAATCATCTCCAGTCAGGCAAAGCAGATGGTTTTCCAGCGTCTCCGAGATATGGAGAAAGAGCTTTTATATGAAGAATATAAAGCAAAAGAGGGAGAACTGACCCACGGTTATTTTCAACGTTGGAAGAAAGACGCTATGTCTATCGATTTGGGAAAAGTGGAAGGTATCATGCCTAAACGGGAGCAGAATCCCGGAGAAAAGTACCACAGCGGAGATCGTTTAAAAGCGATTATTCAGAGGGTGGAGTTAAGGCCTCGGGAACCGATTCCTGTCATCACTCTTTCTAGAGCTTCCGCAGATTTTGTTAAGAAATTATTTGAAATGGAAATTCCCGAGATTTACGACGGCCTCGTCGAGATCGTCAACGTTGCAAGGCAACCTTCCATACGAACAAAGGTGGTCGTGCATGCAACTCGGGGAGATATCGACCCCGTTGGAGCCTGCGTTGGGATGAAAGGTGTCCGAATTCAATCCATCGTACGCGAGCTCGGAAATGAGCGAATTGATATCGTCCAATATTCCAGCGACCCGACCGAGTTTATTGCAAACGCGATTTCTCCAGCAAAACCATTCGACGTAAAAGTGGACACGCAGGGAAGAGAGGCGATGGTGATTGTTCCGGAAGAACAACTATCTCTTGCAATCGGAATTAACGGTTCTAACGTAAAGTTAGCTTCTCAACTGACGGGTTTCCGGATCGATATCAAAACAATTGCACAGTATAACGAAGAATTTTCCTCCCCGGAAGCGCGGGAGAGACTTGAGAAATTATTTAGTCCTCCTACCGAAGAGGAGGAAGACGACGGCGCGACTCCCCTGGAAGATCTACCTGGTCTTTCTGCTCGCCTAATCGGTCTTTTGCGGAGCGCCGGTATCAACGACGTAGAAACCTTGATCGAGATCAGTCAGGATGATTTGGCCAAACTCCCAGGAATCGGCCCGACAACCGCGACGCAAATTCTCAAAATTTTGGCTGAATCAGTGGAGTGGGTGGAAGAGGGTTAATCTCTTCGATCACCCGAGCATCGGGTGGAAAACCGGAAGGAACCCGCCTTCACAAGACCAGGAAATTATATGGAAGATAAGAATAAGACAATCAAGGAAAAGCTCCAAGGTTCTGCCGATGCCGGTAAGAAGAAGAAGCTGGTAATTAAAAAGAAGCCGGATGAGAAAAATGCCTCTCCCGCCTCTGGTTTCAGAAAAGAGACCTCGGGTGAACAGCAAGCTGCTCCTAGACAATCCGCTTCCGGAACCGGCGGTGGATCGAGCGCAAGGCAGCCGTCTTCCTCCCATCCAAAAGAACAGCAATACGCAGAAACTAGACAAGATCGTCCGGAACCTCCTACTCCGAGGAGCCAACCTTTGTTGGATGCGGATACCTCGGGGAAAAAAACTCCCTTTCAGAGAGAAGACAATAATATTATAGTATCTCGTCCGAATCAAAGACAGACATATACCGGACCAACCAACCGGGATTCTTCTTCCGATAGTCAAGGTGGCGGCGGAGGTTATCGTGGAGGCCAGGGTGGACAAGGCGGTGGATACCAAGGCGGTCAAGGTGGCGGCGGAGG
Organism: Leptospira fainei serovar Hurstbridge str. BUT 6; assembly: GCF_000306235.2. Classification (NCBI taxonomy): domain Bacteria; kingdom Pseudomonadati; phylum Spirochaetota; class Leptospiria; order Leptospirales; family Leptospiraceae; genus Leptospira; species Leptospira fainei. The sequence goes on along the minus strand of NZ_AKWZ02000006.1, from coordinate 56,524 downwards.
TTATCGCGGAGGCCAGGGTGGACAAGGCGGTGGATACCAAGGCGGTCAAGGTGGCGGCGGAGGTTATCGCGGAGGCCAGGGAGGTCAAGGCGGTGGATACCAAGGCGGTCAAGGTGGCGGCGGAGGTTATCGCGGAGGCCAGGGTGGACAAGGCGGTGGATACCAAGGCGGTCAAGGTGGCGGCGGAGGTTATCGTGGAGGCCAGGGTGGACAAGGCGGTGGATACCGAGGCGGCCCAGGTAGCGGCGGAGGTGCAGGTTTCCGTGGTCCAGGCGGCCCCGGTTCGGGAGTTGCGGGTCCTCCAGGCGGAGAGGGTAGAGGCGTACTCGGGCCTTCCGGAAAAAAACGCGGTGGAGAGAAGGAAAAATCCGGCAGATCGGAATCCTCTTTTGGCGCGGAAAATTCCAAGTTCTTTAAACAATCATATCGTAAACATAAAAGCGGTGGGCCTACCGGAGTTTCGGTACCTAAAGAGATTACAATATTAGAAAATGTTCAAGTCGGCGAGCTTGCCAAGAAAATGAATCTCAAGCCCGGCGATGTGATCGGAAAACTCATGAAGATGGGAATGATGGTCACGATCAATAATATTATCGATGCCGAAACAGCGTCGATTCTTGCGGATGAATACGGCTGCAAAGTTAAAGTGGTTTCTCTTTATGAGGAAACTTTAATCGGAGAAGAGAAGGATAGTCCTGAAGATTATATCCATAGACCCCCGGTCGTTACCATCATGGGTCACGTTGACCACGGTAAGACCAGGTTGTTGGATACCATCCGTAAATCCTCCGTTATTGATACTGAGTCAGGCGGGATCACGCAGCATATCGGCGCTTACCAAGTTAAGACACCGAGAGGTGAAATTACATTCTTAGATACCCCGGGTCACGAAGCTTTTACCTCCATGAGGGCTCGTGGTGCGAAAATTACGGATATAGTAATTCTTGTGGTAGCGGCCGACGACGGAGTAATGCCTCAAACATTGGAGGCTGTATCGCACGCGAAGGATGCGAAGGTCCCGATTATTGTCGCAATCAACAAAGTCGATCTTCCGACCGCAAATCCGGAAAAGATAATGCAAGAACTCGCCAACCACGGACTTCAATCGGAAGAATGGGGCGGCGATACCATGTATTGCAAGATTTCTGCAAAAGAAAATATAGGAATCGATAAGCTCTTAGAAGCGGTACTTTTACAGGCCGAAGTTCTAGACCTGAAGGCAAACCCGAAACGAAGAGCGAAAGGAACCATTGTAGAAGCAAAATTGGATCCGGGTCGGGGCGCTGTTGCAACCGTCCTAATTCAGAACGGAACGCTCAGAGTGGGTGATCCGTTCGTAGCGGGAGTCTTTTCGGGACGTGTTCGGGCCATGTATGACGATTATGGACATTTGATCAAGGAAGCCGGACCGGCCTTTCCTGTTCAGGTGACAGGCTTAGACGGAGTTCCTGATGCCGGGGCTCCTTTTGATTCGATGGCGGATGAAAAAGAAGCCAGAAATATTTCTCAGCATAGGATCGAGTTCGAACGTATCGGCAACGCCGGGGCAACCGGTTCTAAAGTAACCTTGGAAAACATGAACGAGTTCATTAAACAAGGTGCGTTAAAAGAACTGAAAGTTATCATCAAAGCGGACGTTCGCGGTTCCGCAGAGGCGATAAAAGAAGCCTTGGAAAAACTTTCCACACCGGATGTGAAATTGAACGTGATTCAGTCCGGCGCTGGAGCTATCGTCGATATGGACGTTATGTTGGCTTCCGCTTCGAACGCTATCATCGTCGGATTCCATGTAAGAGCGAATCCGAAAACGATCGCGCTGGCGGAAAAAGAAGGCGTTCAGATCAAATACTACAGCATTATCTATCAGGTTGTAGACGAGATCAAGATGGCTATGGAAGGACTTCTCGAACCGGAGAAGATCGAAGAAGTCATCGGAACTGCCGAGATTCGCGAGGTTTTCAAAGTATCGAAAATCGGGAATATCGCCGGTTGTATGGTTACTTCCGGAAAGATCACCAAAGCCTCCGGAGTTCGTGTGATCAGCGAAGGCGTGATCGTTTTCGACGGAAAATTAAAATCACTGAGACGATTCAAGGACGAAGTAAACGAGGTTCTAAACAACTTCGAATGCGGTATTCAATTGGAAGGATTCAACGATTTCAAAGTCGGAGATTCGATTGAAGCGTATACGGTCACGGTGATCAAACGGAAGCTCGACTAAGAGGACGATTTTGAACCCGATCCGTAAGAGGAAGATCGAAGTGGAGACGGTGAGAACCGTCGCCATGATGATCCTTACCGGAAAGGTGAAGGATCCTAGGGTGCATATGGTTTCCGTTCATCGATCGGAGTTATCCGACGACGCTAGATTCTTAAGAGTGTACGTTACCGCTATTGTGACGGATAAAAAGAAGGAAAAACTGTTGGCGGGATTAAATAGCGCCGCAGGAAAATTTGCTGCGACTTTATCGACAAAGTTGAATCTTCGAATGACTCCGAAGATTTCCTTTGTCTGGGATGACGAATACATCCAAGGCTTAGATGAATCCCTTCGACTTACGAGAAAACCCACAAACCCGAACTGAAATTGGATTCTTACTTCTGGATAAGCCTGTAGGAATGACTTCCTCCGACTTGGTCCTAAAGGCAAAGAAGTCTCTCGGACTCCGGAAGGTAGGGCATACCGGTACGCTGGATAAGGCTGCTTCCGGTTTGATGCTTCTTCCCATCGGTTCTTCCACGAGCTTCTCTTCTTTGTTCTTAACCAAAGAAAAGGAATACGTCGCTGAAGTTCAGTTCGGATTCTCCACCGATTCCGGAGACCGGGAAGGTTTGGTTTTGGAAGATTGGGAAATCGAGAAGACCAAAACATGGCTCATTGAAAATCGTTCTAAATTAGATGCTGTGTTGCGGAGTGTTCCTGAATGGGAAGAACAAACCGCGCCGGAAATTTCCGCCTTGAAAGTCGGTGGAAAAAGACGAGCACAGTTGTTTCGAGAGGGTGTCGAAGTTCCGCCAAGCGTTCGAAAGATTAAAATTTACGAATTTGAAGTTCGGAATTTTGAAGAAACTGGACTGACGATCCGAACGAAAGTGTCGGGCGGCACTTACATCCGAAAGCTTGTTATGGATATCGGAGAGGCTTGCGGGCTTCCGATGAGCCTTAAGTCTTTGATTCGTACGAAGGTAGGCAAATTGGCGTTGGAGCAAGCCGATAGTTTTGTTTGCTTAGAATCGAAAACCGCAAAAATCCACCCTCCTGAAGAAATTTTAGATATCCCGACATTAGAAATTCCCGGAACCGAAGTAAGAGACGTTTTTCACGGCAAGAAGATCAAATTGGAATGGATCCCCGCTCAGGAGTTTCTGCTGACTTCTCCGGAAGGGGAAATTTTGGCTTGGTGTAAGCGGGATGGCTTGCCTGGGAGTTTAACCTATAAATATTTAAAGGTCTTCCCTAAAAATTAGCTTGGACGCCATGCCCTAGCCCCCGAAAATTGGCACAGGTACACTCAAAGCTATGATAACTACGGAAGCAAAGAAGCAAATTATATCCGCATTTGCAAAAGGAAACGCAGACACTGGATCCACCGAGGTTCAAGTTGCACTTCTGGACGCTCGCATTAAGGGTTTAAACGAGCATTTTAAAGGTCACAAGAAAGATTTTCATTCAAAAACGGGTTTACTTAAACTCGTAAGCAAACGTAAGAAATTATTGGAATACCTAAAACGCAAAGATCTAGATCGTTACAAGAAGTTGATCGAAACTCTCGGACTACGTAAGTAAGGTCCGTCTCATGGCAAAATCTATTACCGGCCAATTCGGTCGGGATGCAATCACTCTCGAAACGGGAGACTGGGCAAAACAGGCTCATGGATCCGTCGTTTATAAAACCGGAAATTTGGTTCTCCTTGCCACCGTATGTGCCGCCGATGAACCGAAAGAAGGTCAGGACTTTTTCCCTTTAACCTGCGAATATTCCGAAAAGATCTATTCCGTTGGACGCTTTCCCGGCGGATATTTTAAACGGGAATCGAAACCGTACGAGCACGAAGTACTTAATTCTAGAATCATAGATCGTCCGATCCGTCCCCTCTTTCCGGAAGGATATTTTTGCGAAGTTCAGCTTCTGGTTCAAGTGTTGTCTGCAGATACCGAAGTTTCGACGGCAGGGCACGCTTTGAATGCAGCGTCTGCCGCTCTTTCTATTTCTAATATTCCGTTTAACGGTCCGATTGCGGGAGCACGTATAGGAAGAATCAACGGTGAGCTGATCATCAATCCTACAAATAAGGAAATTGTAAATTCCGATTTGGATTTGATCGTAGCCGGAACGAAAACTCATATCGTAATGATCGAAGGCGAAGCGAAAGAACTTTCCAATCAGGAAATGTTGGTCGCTTTGAAATTTGCACAATCCCATATTGCGAAGTTCGTAGAACTTCAGGAAAATTGGGTCAAGGAATTGGCGGTAGCCAAGAAAGAAGTCAAGCTTAAACAAAAAGACGAAGCTTTACTGACTGAGGTTCGCAAATACGCATTCGATAAACTTTCCGCGGCGAACCGCACTCCGGATAAATTATCCCGCTCGAAAGAAGTTTCCAACGTTAATAAGGAAGTCGTCGAATACTTCAAAACGACCGTTACTGAAACGGAAAAAATCAAAGATATTAAAAATTTCTTACATGAACTCGAGTATGAGATCGTTCGCGAACAAGTTTTAAACGAAGGCGTTCGTTTTGACGGTCGTAAACTGGATGAGATCCGAAATATCGGTGTAGAGATGAGTCCGTTACCGGGCGTGCACGGATCTGCCGTGTTTACTCGCGGACAGACTCAATCTTTAGGAACCGTGACACTTGGAACCGCTTCCGACAATCAGCGTTACGAAACGCTGGAAGGACAGAAAGAAAAGAACTTCATGCTTCATTACAATTTCCCGGCGTTCTCGGTCGGTGAAGTAAGAAGATCTTCAGGTCCAGGAAGGAGAGAGATCGGGCATGGAAATTTGGCGGAAAGAGCGCTCAAGCTTGTCTTGCCGAAGTTGGATGACTTTCCTTACGTAATCCGAGTCGTTTCGGAAATTTTAGAATCGAACGGTTCCTCTTCCATGGCTTCCGTTTGTTCGGGTTCCCTCGCATTGATGGCGGCAGGAGTTCCAATCAGATCTTCCGTTTCAGGAATTGCGATGGGACTTTTCTCGGACGAGAAGGGGCGCTTTGCGGTCCTTTCGGATATCGCAGGCTTGGAAGATCATTTCGGCGATATGGATTGTAAAATCGCCGGAACGCGCAAAGGAATCACCGCTTTCCAAATGGACTTAAAAGTCACAGGCGTTGCGTTCGATGTTCTCGAATCGGTCTTTAGTCAGGCCCAAAAGGCTCGCTTCCATATTTTGGATATTATGGAAAAACATATTTCCAAGGCTGAGGCTACCGTTTCCAGAAAAGCTCCTCGTATCATTATCAAGCATATTCCGAAAGATCGAATCGGCGAATTGATAGGTCCGGGCGGCAAGAATATACGTGCCATTATTGAAGCTTCAGGCGCGGATATCAATATCGACGACGATGGTCGCGTTACGATTGCCGGGGCCAATATGGAATCTGCGGAAAAAGCGGCCGGAATGGTCGAAGGCTTTTTTGCGGAAGTTGAAGTCGGGAAGATCTACGAAGGAAAAGTGAAGAGAATCACCGACTTCGGAGCTTTCGTCGAGATTCTTCCGGGTAAAGAAGGTCTTTGCCATATTTCCAAATTGGATTCTAAACGAGTGAATTCGGTTAAGGATGTCGTGCGCGAAGGCGAAATCATTAAGGTCCGAGTTTTGAACGTAGATAAGACCGGCAAAATCGATCTTTCTCGTAGAGACGCGCTCGAAGTTTAATCTTATCGGCCGGCGGGATCGACGCCGGCTTTCCCTCACATTGACTTTAAAAGAAGAACAAACGCATAAGATAGAATTAGAGAACGGTATCACCGTTCTGTTCCAACGTGCACCTTATACTGTTAGCGTATCTCTCGGTGTATATGTAAGAGTCGGGTCCAGATCGGAAAGTCCGGAAGAAGCGGGCTATTGCCATTTCCTAGAACATATGTTGTTCAAAGACACCCAAAAGAGAACGGCAAAACAACAGGCCGAAGATTGGGAAAGGGTGGGTGCGTATTCGAACGCAGCTACTTCTCGCGAGTACACTTATTTTCACGCGACTTTAGCATCTCGAGATATCGAACTCGGATTGGAACTACTTTCAGAAATGATATTTCTTCCTTTGCTTCGAGATCAGGATATTAAGACGGAAGCGGAAGTGGTCTTGGAGGAGATGAAAGGCTATGAAGATTCTCCCGAAGACGGAGTTCATGATTTCTATTATAATAATTTCTTTCCTGAAAATGCCTTAGGACGAGATATTATCGGAACGGAAAAAAGTATCAAAGCGGTTACTTCTAAATCGCTGAGAGCATTTTACGAGAAATATTATCACTCCGGAAACATGATTCTTTCGATTTCGGGCGATTATGAACCGGAATGGATTCTCAAAACCGTGGAAAAATATTTTTCCGTAAAAACGAATCGAAGGTTGACCGCTCGTTTTGAAACGCCTCAAAAGGCATTCGGATATTTCCGCAAAGGAAACAAAGAAACCGAACAGGCATATTTTATTCTTGGTGGAGAAGGGAGTCCGAGAAGTTTTCACACTGCAACTCGTCTTTCTCTTATGACCCATATTCTCGGCGGGGGAATGTCTTCTAGACTCTTTCAGAAAATTAGGGAAGAAAAAGGTCTCTGCTATCATATTACGAGCTATCCTTCTTCTTATAGCGATATGGGAATTACTTCGATCGTTTGCTCTTCGTCGAAAGAGAGGTTTTTAGAATCCCTAACTTTGATTTTGGAAGAATTAAGAATTTTCCTAGATCTTGGGATCACACCTTCGGAACTCGCGGATGCGCAAACCAATCACGAAGGAAGCTTATCGATCGGATACGAGCACACCGAAAGTAGAATGAATAATATCGCCTTTCAAGAGATGTATTACGGAAAGTATTACACATTAGAGGAGCGGATTCGAGAAATTCACTCCGTAACTTTGGATGAACTGAATTCTTTGGCGAAGAAAATTTTCGCACTTCCTAAATTACATTTATCCGTCCTGGCAAAAATGAATGCCAAGGAAGAAGAAAAACTTAAAAAAATCTTCGAATCGTTTTCATATCCGAAGTGAAGGATCTCAACCTCATGAAGATTGCAGTGAAAAAGCTACAAACGACCGCTAAATTACCGGAAATTAAAACGGCAGGTTCGGCCGGATACGATTTGCATTCTTGCTTGGAATCTCCGATGGAGCTTCCCGTCGGAGAAGTGAAATTGGTCCCGACAGGTTTGTCTTTTGCGATTCCCGACGGTTATCATTTTGAAATCAGGCCTAGATCCGGATTTTCCACAAAATTTACCATTTTGGTTCCGAATTCCCCCGGAACGATCGATTCGGATTATCGCGGCGAACTGATGGTGCCTCTGCTGAATTTAGGATCGACTTCCTACCTTTTGGAAGACGGCGTTCGAATCGCTCAACTCTTGATTCGGAGAACTTGGCTCACCGATTGGGAAATCGTGGACGAGTTACCCGAAACTGCAAGAGGCGCCGGCGGTTTCGGTAGCACCGGGCTATAAAATCGGAAGCTTTCTCTACTTTGTGTGCAGCATCCTAATTCCGTAGGAGCTCCTCCCGAATTCGCTTTTGGAAAACTACTTGCCTGAAGATTTGTTTCATGGTAGTCGGATTTTTCCACCGCTTCGCTCCGGCCCCCGCCCACAAGGGTGGGGTTTGCCTGAGCAAATTCTACTCTCCGAACTTTTTTTTAGACGCTAGGCTATTTTCTCAAATGGAAATAGCTTCCTCCTCTAAATTGAAAAAACTGCCGATTCCCCTTGATTAAGTCTCTTTTCCTTTCTCGCGAAGATGCCGATTTTTAGGAAGTATGGAACCAAAAGTAGGAATGGACCGCAATATTATCATTTGGGAGAGGGGACGAGCCGCCTTACCTTACCTGCTGTTATTTACGGGAATTTTCTTAACTCTTTCGCTTGGTTCGTTTACCATTGCCGAAAACGGTGTTCAATCCAATCTATTCGGTAGAACAGGGCATTATCTTTCTTGGGGAATTCTGTATTTATTCGGAAATGCTGCGTTCGTTCCGGGAATCATGCTGATTCTTACGGGAGGCATCCTTCTTGCTCAGCCGAATCAGGATGCGACTACTAAGCTTCTTACGATTCCTCTCTTTCTGTTAGCGGTTTCGGTCAGCTTAAACGTTTTCGGAAATCCTTCTACGATTCCTTTTGCGGCTAATGGTGGTGTTCTTGGGCAAGCGCTTGCTGTGGCTCTGGAATATATTCTTGGTACAACGGGGAGATTGCTAATTCATTTCGTTATTTATTTCTACGGTATTCTCGTTTATTTGAATGAATCTCCTATCCATTTTCTCGGTAGGATTATGGCACAAGGCGGTTTTTCCCTTTCCGATTGGAAGAGGCAATGGATGGCAGGATATCGCCAACCGTCGGGACGTGAGGAAGGAGAATCTTATACTCGCCTCTTTCCCGAGGTCCCGCCGTCTCCGATCGCGGAAAATATCACTAAGCTCATGAAGGCATGGAAGAAACCGAATTCCGAATTTTCCGAACCGGAAGTTCCTCCTTGGTTTAAACGGGAAACAGTTTCTCCGAATGGAAGCTCTTTGTATTCTTTCTCCCGCTCTTCGGAAACGGCAGAAAGAAAAAACGCGAACTCAACGCCGCAACGGGAAGCGACCGCGTCCGTGTCCGCCTACGATTCCAAAATTCGTTACAAAAACTCGGGTCTTCTAGATGGATTTTTCGAGGAAGATAGAAAAGTATTTCAGTTCAGAAGCGCTTCTCCGGATTTATTAGAAAAAGTTTATGGATCTCCTGTAAAAGACGAATCTCGCGAGAGAGGGAGATGGGAACTTCTCGATCTCAGAACGAACGTGCCGGTTGAAGCCGAAGATAGAGAGATCGATACGATTGAGCCGGTAAAAGCCGTTGAGTCAATTCGCGCGACGATGACCGTTCCTTCCGATATACCGGAGTCTCCGGAATTTACCCAATCCGAAGCGGAATGGGGGGAGGATGAAGACCTTTCCGAAGAGCATATCTTGGAGGATGACGGCGATCCGGATTTTGGGGAAGAATCGGAATCGGACCCGACTGCATCGGAGCTTTCTTCTGCAGCTACTTCGGCAATGGTAACACCTGCGGTGGTTCAAGAGAAAATCTTTCATCCTGAAGTCGCGGTTAGTAAGCCGAAACAAGCGGAACTCCCGTTTACTCCCGTTTCCATGGTTCCGATCTTTCGCTCGAAACGATCCGTTTATCATATTCCTTTAAACAGATTACATACGAATCCTACGAAAGTCCATGAGGCTCTATTCAAAGTCGAATCGGAGAAAGTGGCTTTCGAAATTGTGAATGCACTGAAAGTTTACGGATATGAAACCAAAGTTGTTGCTTGGGAAAGAGGACCGATTATCACTCGCTACGAACTGACTCCTCCACCGGGAGTAAAGCTAGGACGAATCACCTCTTTGACGGATGAGCTTAGAATGTATCTCGCCGTAAAGAATGTTCGTATCGTGGCGCCCATACCCGGAAAATCCACGATCGGGATAGAAGTTCCGAATAAGCATCGCGAGGACGTTCTATTGGGGGATATCTTACGCTCTTCTTTAGCCCCGAAGGCAAAGAAGGATTTGAATATCATCATCGGAAAGGATATTTCCGGTAAATTAGTCTCCATCGATCTGAATAAACTTCCGCACCTTCTGGTCGCCGGAACGACCGGCTCCGGTAAATCGGTATGTTTGAACTCCATGATCGCTTCCCTCGTGTTAAATCTTTCTCCGGAAGAAGTTCGTTTTATCATGGTTGACCCCAAGATGGTGGAGTTAACTCTCTTCGAAGATATTCCTCACCTATTGATGCCGGTTATTAAAGACGCGAGAAAGGCGACAAAGGCATTAGCATGGGTAATCCAAGAAATGGAATCTCGTTATGAAGCGGTCTCGCAATTAAAGTGCCGAGATTTTAGATCGTATAACGAAAAAGTGGAGGATTATTATCACAAGGAAGGCTATTCAAAAATGCCTTATATCGTCGTATTTATAGACGAGCTAGCCGACTTGATGATGGTGTCCGGAAAGGACTTGGAAGATGCGATCACTCGGATCAGCCAAAAATCCAGAGCGGTTGGAATTCACTTAGTGATGGCGACCCAACGACCTTCCGTCGATGTCATAACGGGTTTGATTAAGGCTAACTGCCCTGCCAGAATCGCCTTTCATGTGGCACAAAAGACCGATTCTAAAATTATTTTAGATATGAACGGCGCAGAATCTCTCCTAGGAAAAGGGGATATGCTCTATAAATCACCGACTTCAGCGGATCTGGCAAGGATTCAAGCCCCCTATATATCCGAAGAAGAGATCGAAAAGATAGTCGAAGAAGCGAAGAGATACGGCGCCCCCACGTATGTTGAATTGGATTTCGAGGAAGAAACTGAAACGGATTCCGCAGATGAAATGGACGAGGAACTGTTCGGGAAAGCCTGGGATATCGTTCGAATCGAACGAAAAGCAAGCGCTAGCTATCTTCAAAGAAAGTTAAAAATCGGATATAACCGGGCGGCCAGAATCATGGAATTGATGGAAGAACGGGGATATGTTACGCCTATCCTTGGATCGAAAGGTCGCGAAATTCTGAGATAAATTGAGTGAATTTTAGGCTTCCGGGTTTTTCCCAGAGAAAAAAGAAACCAAGTGACAGGCGGGCCGATACTCTCCATCCTGGAAAAAAAATCTCGGCTTTTTTCTTGAAAATGAAAGATCGTACAATTTTCCAAGTTCTTAACGTTTCAGTTTTGGGACTTGCCTTGCTCCTGACGGCATGGGGACTCGAGGCTCAATCTTCCGCCAAGCATGGCTGGAATTCTCCTTCGGAAGTGGTGAAGAAGGTTCGGAAAACCTTTTCCGAAATCAAATCCTATAAAGCCGATTTTGTCATTCAGACGGAGTCCAACAAAAAGACCCGTTCGATGAAGGGTGTCTGCTATTATAAGAAGGGTGGCAAGATCCGTTACGAGTTTTCCGATCCTGCCGGCGATGAAATCGTTTCGGACGGAAAGACCCTATGGATTTTTATTAAGAGATTAAACGCGGTCGGAAAACAGGATTTAACTTTAAATAAATCCAATAAGTCGGGACCGATCTTCGCTTCGGTAACTGAAGAAGGATTGTCTCGTATTTTTAGAAAGTATCATTATAAGTTCGATTCGATCGAACAACCCCAGATTTCTCCCAAAGACAATCGGAAATATTTTGTTTTAGCTCTCGAGCAACGGGAAAAGATCGGCGGGTATGAAACGATGACTCTCTACGTCGATGAGGAAAATTTCCTGATCAAGAGAGCCGTGGCAAGCGATGGTAGAGGTAAGACGACTACCGTGGAATTTTCCGGTTGGGATAGAAACGCTGACGTCGAAGACGGTCAGTTTAATTTTCGCCCGGATGGAAATGCAAAAATCGTAAATAACCCCTTGGTGTCGGAAGAATAAAACTTCCCCGGAAAAGGAGAGCAGAATTGAATCAGAAGCGTGTAGGGCAGATCCTTAGGGAGGCTAGGGAGGAAAAAAAACTTACAGTAAAGGACGTGTCTAAGGACACAAATATCTCGGTTAAATACATCCTTGCATTGGAAACCGAAGACTATGCTCAGTTCCCCGGTGAGACGTTCACGATCGGCTTCTTAAAGAACTACGGTAGTTACCTTAAATTAGACACCGGAATGCTCGTGAATTTATATAGAGGGGAAAAAATCGAAGAGTCTCAAGCTCCTTTAGAAGAGTTAACTCGTCCGACCTCCTCGTTCTATTATGATTTAAACATAGATAAAAATAAAATCATAACCGCGGTATCGGCTTTGATGATAGTAATTGCGGGTTTTCTTCTGTTTACATTCGTTTTCGACGGTTCATCCGGCGATGAGGAGGTATCCGAAGGTAGTCGTCGTAAACTTGAAATTCCCGAAAATATCGATTTTGTGAACCGTTCCTTGCCGGAAACCCGTCCTGAAAGTTTTATTTTAACCACGAATCAAGGTGTAAGCTTCAGCGTATCGAATCAACAATGTAAATTGTTTATCACCGGAGTTGAACAAGGTAGCGATTCCAATACCGCATTATTAGGGTTCAACGTATACCCGGAGTTAAGCGTTCATAAATTTAAACTTGCCGAAGGGCAGGAGAAAGTGCTAAGCTATTCTATTCCGGAAATTTCCTCCTTGCGTCGCAGTATCAGAATTGCCGCGCAAAGTGTGACGGGAAGTTCGGCAAAAGTACTGGTTTCCCTAAATGAAGAGGAGCGTCCAGGAAACGGAACGGCGCAAAAAACCGGAACGGAAGATTCAAATTCAACGAAAACGTTGGGAGACGTTCCGATTCAGGTAACATTATTTTTCTCTAAACCTAGCTACGCAGAGTTCATCATCGACGGTCAAATGGGTTTTAGAGGATTAGTTCAAAACGGGGAAACCAGATCCCTGGAAGCGAAAGACCGATTGGAATTGAAAGTCGGAGACGGGTCCGCAGTGGAAATGATCCAAAACGGAAAGACGAAAATCGTCTTGGGACGTCCCGGAAAATTGGTGAAGAAAGTTTTTGTTAAAACCCCAAATCCTTACGATAGCACGCAATTTATCATCAAGGAGCTGGGCGAGTAGTAGGCCTGTTGGATAAGAAGTTTTACATCACTACGCTCGGATGTCCGAAGAATACCGTGGACTCCATGAGCATGCATCATTCTCTTTTGGAGGAAGGATTTGTCCCCGCTACAAAGCCGGAAGAATCGGACTTTCATCTGATAAATACCTGTACATTCATTCGGTCGGCAACGGAAGAAACGATCCAAACTATCCTGGGTGCGGCTCATGCCAAAAAACAGGAGGGCCAAAAACTCGTTGTGGTCGGGTGTTTTGCGGAAAGATACCCCAAGGATATTTCGGCAGAAATTCCGGAAGTTGATCTCGTATTTGGAACCGGGAAATATGCCCAAGCGGGTAAGATAATTCGAGAAGCGTTCCGCAGAGAATTGAATGCGGTTCCGAATCCGGAATTTAACGCAGAGCTTATCGAGAGAATGAAACTTTCTCCCAATATCGAAAACTATTCGAAACCCTATGCGTACGTAAAAGTTTCGGACGGATGCAATCGCGGTTGCGGATTTTGTATTATTCCGTCTTTGCGCGGAAAGTTTCAGGATTCTCCTATGGACGATATCCTTCGAGACACCAAACGGGCGATCGCTGCCGGTGCAAAAGAGATTTGTCTCGTTTCGCAAGATACCGTTTATTACGGAAAGGATAGCGACCTTCTTCTGGAAATGATCCGAAAGGTTTCCGAAGTGGAAGGTTTGGAGATATTGAGGCTACTTTATCTGTATCCTGATAAGAAGACCGAAAAAATCGTAAGATTGATGGGTGAAATTCCCAAAATAGCTCCGTATTTGGAATCGCCCTTGCAGCACGTTTCCGAGCGTGTTTTGAAATCGATGAATAGAAGCGGAAATTATTCCGCGTTCAAGGACTTGTATTCTCTCGCGCGAGAAATCCGGCCGGATCTGGAAATTCGGACATCTTTCATTCTAGGATATCCCGGCGAAACCGGAGAAGACGTGGATGAAATTTTGAGATTCATCGATGAGACCCGTCCTGAAAAAGTGAATTTGTTCTCCTATTCCCCTCAGGAAGGAACTAAGGGCGCCGAATTACAGCAGACCGTATCCGAAAAAGAAAAGGCGAAGCGAATCAATATGGTTCGTGAAGCTCATTTAAAGATTTTGCAGGAGATCCATGAGTCGCGCATCGGTAAAGTCTATCCGGCGATTGTTGACGGAATCGAAGACGGTTCCGCCGTGGTTCGGCGATTGCAAGACGCGCCGGAAATAGACGAAATCGTATATGTGGAAGACGTTAGTCTCAAACCGGGCGCGATAGGAAAAGTGAAAATCGAATCCTTTTACGAATACGATATGATGGGAACCTGGTCGAACGTTTGAACTCTAATATTAACATTCCCAATACTTTGACGGTTCTCCGAGTCGTTTCCTTGCCGTTTTTTATATGGTTTTTATATCAGAAAGAACCGGTATTTCATGTTGCGGCTCTTTTGCTGTTTGCGGCGGCTTCCATAACCGATTTTGTCGACGGGTATCTTGCACGAAAATGGAAACAAGAAACCGAATTCGGGAAATTTTTGGATCCTCTCGCGGACAAAATCATCGTCGTCGGATGTTTTACCACGTTCATTTTTTTGCACGAACAGATCGAGCTCTGGATGGTCCTTCTAATTGTAGGAAGGGATATGCTGATTACGACTCTCCGTTATTTGGCGATTCGTCAAGGCAGTTCTATTCGTACTACTATGCTCGGCAAAGTCAAGACGGCGTTTCAAATGGGTGCAATTATTCTAATATTGATTTTCTTTATACTGGTATCCTCTAAAAAAAGAATCTTGATCAACGAAGTTTACCATAGCGGTAAGGAAGCCGGATTTACCGTCTTCGGAATCGCATCCGAGAACGCCTCCGCATTTTTTGCCGCTTGGAAAGAACAGGGTGTGCCTAATTGGGGCGATTTGGTTTTTGGCCTGGGCGGGTTCGTCCCTTATTTCGGGATGTTGATTACGACATTTATCACTGTCCTATCGGGCCTTCGTTATTTAATATCGAATAGAGAAGTTCTACGACCTATCGCAATCCGGAGGGCATTCGGCAAGAATGGAAATTAGAAACGCAATACTTAAAGTTCTGGATCGCAAATCACTTACAGTTTCGGAAGCCGAAAGCGTAATGAACGACGTGATGAAAGGTCAGGTGTCGGAAATTTTATTGGCATCGTTTCTAACGGCGATTCGTGCAAAAGGGGAGACTGCAGACGAACTTTTGGGTTTTTCCTTGGCGCTTCGCAAGAACGCATTAAAGCCGAAGACAGTTTTTCCGTTCGATATGCTGGATACATGCGGGACCGGAGGCGATGGAAAAGGGACCGTTAATATTTCCACTTTATCCGCCATTGTTTTGGCTTCCCTCGGATTGAAGGTCGCTAAGCACGGGAATCGATCCGTTTCTTCTCATACCGGTTCCAGCGATATTCTTACGCGCTTGGGCTATAACACCGAAAAGACACAGGAAGAAGTGGAATCCCATCTCGTTTCCAGCGGATTTACTTTCCTATTTGCGCCTATGTGGCACCCATCCATGAAATTCGCCGGTCCGGTCAGGAAAGAATTGGGTTTTCGCACTTTGTTTAATATGATCGGACCACTCAGTAATCCGTTTTCTCCGCAATATCAAATCATCGGAGTGTACGAACCGGAACTTATGGAAACTCTGATCCGCGTTCTTCAGGGATTGGGCTTACGAAAAGCTCTGGTTTGCCATTCCAGAGACGGGCTTGATGAGTTCTCTATTTTTGAAACCACCGATTATACATTGCTAGAAGACGGGGTTATTTCGCGGAAAGATTTCGATCCCAAAACTCTAGCCCTCGGAGAGTTGAATCCTGCGGAAGTCTTTACTGCGGGACCGGACCAGGCCGAAGGCTTAGCGCGTAAAATTATAGATGGCGAGAAAATAGCCGGCACTCATGCAGTAGCCTTGAACGCGGGAGCCGGATTATTCGTCATGGGCAAGGTTTCCACAATCGAAGAAGGATATAAAATCGCGTTAGAACAGCTTGTTAGTGGAAAAACCAAGCAGTTCTTTCAAAATTTAATTACCAAACGGTAGGTTGGGAAAATACTGGTCCCAAACCGAATAGAAAAAGATCTTATTTAGGGTTATAACTATGCAATTCGACTTAAACACACTATTTATACTAGCTCAAGCCGCCGACGGTGGAGCCGCCCCTTCCGCGAGTAATCCTCTTTCGTTATTAACGTCCCCTTACGGAATGATCGCGGTCATGTTTGTGATCATGTATTTCCTCGTAATTCGC
Source organism: Leptospira fainei serovar Hurstbridge str. BUT 6 (assembly GCF_000306235.2). Taxonomy (NCBI): domain Bacteria; kingdom Pseudomonadati; phylum Spirochaetota; class Leptospiria; order Leptospirales; family Leptospiraceae; genus Leptospira; species Leptospira fainei. Next base: position 40,457 of record NZ_AKWZ02000006.1, on the reverse strand, counting down.
CCTCAAAGAAACGAGGAAAAAAAGCGGAAAGCTATGATCGAAAGCCTACAAAAAGGTGATACGGTCGTGACTTCTTCAGGAATTCACGGTAAAGTGGTGGAGTTTAAGGAAAATAACGAGGTCGTCGTTATCGCAATCGCAAAAGATACGAATGTGACCTTTAATGCAAGCACCATTATAAAGAAGAAGGAAGGGTAAAACCGCCGTCCTTCCGATAGGTATAGTAGTGAATACGGTGAGATTATGAACAAGATCCTATGCCTCCTCCTTTCATTTTTAATCTCCTTCCCGGTTTTTAGCCAGGACGGAGAGGAAATCGATTTTTTAGATAAGGTTTCAGAGCCTAAAAAAGCGACGACTTCGGCCAGTAAAAAGGCTCAAGCCGCGAAGGTTCCCAAAAAAAAGAAATCGAAGAAAGGCTCCAAGAAGCGTAAGTCGGGCGAAGTTCGTCCCGATGGAGTCGAGCAGAAAGAAGGGGAAACAAAGAAGAAGATCGAAGCCACCGGCATTCCAGACGACGCTAAGAATGATTCGCATCCTGGCGACGACGGACAATCCAAGAATTCGGAAAATGCGTCTTCCGAGAAAACTTTAAAGAAAGAAGAGCTTAAGGATCTGCAGAAACCTTATTGGGTAAATGAAGAAACCGCTCTGACTCCGCGTCACCTTCCGGGTTATACGGAGACTTCCGCTGCCATGCCAAAGGAAGATATCTCTTTTAAAGATAAGTTGGGCGACATCTTAAAGATGGGCCAGGACAAGAAGAAAGAGGAAGAAAAACGGAAGGCAGCCGAACAAAAGGATCAGAGCACGATTGTCTCCTTCTTCTCCGAATACAAAAAACCGATCATTATACTCGGACTTATTGTTCTATTTGCCCTCTATCGCCTAAGGGCGGGAGGTCCCCGTATCACCCGGCGTTCTCCGGTGACAATTAATAAAGTGAGAAGAGACTAGGAGCCAAAATTGAAATCGGTTCAGTGGATCATTGTACCCATACTCGTTGTAGCCGCTTCGCTGACGCTACTCTATCCCAACTTTGCGGTTCGCGAATTGGAGCTGGCCATTCGGAAAGAATTTCGGGAACTACCGGAAGAAAAGAAAAAGAAAGCGCTAGAAACATTCGCTGAACGCTGGAAGAACGATTACAATCCGGCGGGAGCCTGGTCGATCGAACCCGATCCTTCCGTACTACCGGAAAAGGATTATTATCTCGTTCGCGGAAGATTTATCACTTCGGCAAAGATCAATCAACTTTCGCAAGAAAACCAAGAATTGATTCTCGAACCTAAGAACAAACTTCGGCCTACATGGGTTGAGGAATATTTCTTTGGAGAACGACCTCTTACGATCAAGCTCGGTTTGGACTTACAGGGCGGGATGCGTGTCGTTCTAAAAGGCGACTTCGAAGACTACGCATCCAAATTGCGGGACAGTTACGCAAAGGAAATCGAGAATCTTACTAAGAAGTCGGAAGATCCCAAACTTTCCGATAAGGAAAAGAAGGAAGCTCGCGATCGGCTTGCGGAGATCGAAAGTTATTTTTCTTTGAATCCATCTCGTAAACTAATAGAGTTGGAAAAAGCGAAGCTGATCATCGATAACCGACTTACGAATCAAAACTTGACTGAACCTCAGGTCCGGATTCAGAAGGACCAGGATTCAATCGAGGTTTCTCTTCCGGGAGTCAGCAACTCTTCGCAAATTTTGGATATTATCCGGAATACGGAAACCGTAGAATACCGATTGAAAGAACCGGCTCGTGATCCAAAGAGCCAAAACGACAATCGTGGAGTTTTCCAAACACAAATCGATACGGAAGAAAATCGATTGGTCGCCGAAGAAAGGCGGGAAGACACGGACATCGTCAAATTTCAAAATATCGTAAAACAAAAACTCGGAAAGGACGAGCAGGATAAATTCCTGAATTCTCTAGAAAAGAAATATAATATTCCGGAAAAGTATAAGTTATACGCGCTTTGGGCTCGCGGCGCAAATCCTAAAGCACCTTTACTACCTCGCGAATTCATCGTTTTGGAAAGAGCGATCGCGCTGGATGGAAAGGATATGAGGGACGCAAGACCTTCATATGATAATAACCGGCTCGGATATTTCGTTTCGTTTACTCTTACGTCCGCCGGTGCGGAGAAATTTTTTGAAATTACCTCTAAAAACGTGGGCCGTCAGCTCGCTATCGTTTGGGGAGATAAAGTTATCTCGGCTCCGGTTATTAAAGGACCGATTGCGGGAGGAAACGCTCAGATCGACGGGGATTTTAGCCGCGAAGAGGCAGTCGATTTATCGAACGTAATTAGCGAAGGCGCGCTCCCGATTCCTTTAAGCGTACTGGAAATGAGATTTATCGGACCTACATTGGGAATAGAATCCATCGAAGTCGGTTTGAAAGCCGTTCTATTAGGTTTCGGTTTGGTTATCCTCTTCATGCTGTTAGTTTATAGACTGTCCGGATTGGTCGCCGACATCGCGCTACTGGTGAACGTGATCGTATTAATGGCATTGCTTTCCTTAATGGGCTTTACCCTGACTCTTCCTGGATTTGCCGGAATTATCCTTACAGTGGGTATGGCTGTGGATGCGAACGTCATTATCTACGAGCGGATAAAAGAGGAATTACGCGCGGGCAAACACGTGACTTCCGCCGTCGCTCAAGGTTTTGATAATGCTTTCTGGACGATCGTGGACAGTAACGTAACCACTTTGATTTCCGGGATTTTAATGATCAAACTCGGGAACGGACCGATCAAAGGATTCGCGATCACGTTATGTTGGGGGATTATCACCTCCCTGTTTACGTCGCTATTCTTGAGCAGAATGATCATGGATATTCTCGTTAATAAATTAGGAGTCTCTAAACTCCAAATCGGATTCAAGAGGCTGGAGTCCAAGAATGTTTGATTTTATAAAGTACAAATACGTATCTATCACCGTTTCTACGATTTTAATCATTATCGGCTTTGGAGTCACGTTCGGAAAATACGGGGGCTTTGCCACTTCCTTGGACTTTGACGGCGGTTTGAGAACTGTCGTAGAGTTTAATAAATCCGTGGAACGCAAGACTTTGGAGGAGTATTTTTCCGCCAAAGGATTAGAAGCCGTGTTAGTTCACATGGATAAAGAGAAGAACCATTATCAAATCGATATCGGTTTAGGGTCTGCGGACAGAATTAAGGAACTTTATCTACAAAGAAAAGGCGCGTTGACTCCCGAAGCGAAACAGATTTCGGCAATCGATGCGTTGATCGGTCTTTTAACGGAAGATTTCAAATTAGACAAGAAGTCGATCCTATCCGCAAACCAAGTGGGATCAGTGGTGGGAGCGGAATTGACGACCACCGGGATTACGTTACTAGGCTTGACCCTCTTGATAATCCTAGGATATCTAAGTTTTCGTTTTCAATTCAAGTTTGCGTTGGGTGCAAGTCTCGCATTGATTCACGATTTGATTATTACGATCGCCTTTATCGGATTTTTTCAAATCAAACCGAGCGTTCCTATCATTGCCGCGCTCTTGACCTTGCTCGGATATTCCATCAACGATACGATCGTAGTCTTTGACAGGATTCGCGAGAACGCCGGTAATATGAAGGACGTCTTCTCAAACGTGATTAATATTTCCATCAATCAGACCTTAAGCAGGACGATTAATACGTCCTTTGCTACGTTGATTTCAGTAGTGGCGATCATTATAGGCGGAGCGGTCGAGCTTTATGATTTTGCATACGTTTTGACGTTCGGAATCATCCTCGGAACGTTCTCTTCGATTTTTATCGCGGCTCCGCTGATCGACATCTACGATTCGATCTATAATAGGCTTAAAAGACATTGAACTCGAACCTCCCGAAAGAAATTCGGGAGGAACTCCTCCGCCTATCCTTTTTATCCATAGGATATTCTTCTCCAAATCCTCCCGTGGCCTGTGTGCTAACCGAAGTATCGACCGGTAAGATTCTCGCAACCGGCAGGACTCAGGTCACCGGCGGAAATCACGCCGAGCGCGCAGCTTATCTAAGCTTGCGTGAAAAATACAAAACGGGACCCTTGCCGCCGCATAAAGTATATGTGACTTTGGAACCTTGTTCTCATTTTGGAAAAACTCCTCCTTGTCTAGATCTACTTTTAGGGGAGAAGCCGCTCGCATTGATTTACGGTTGGAAAGATCCGAATCCTTTGGTTCGGAAACGAGGCAGTTTATATGAACTCGAAAGAGCGGGAATCCAAGTCATTCAGAATTCCGAATTAGCGGAAATAGCTTCCTGTTTCCTTTTCGGGTTTTCGGAAAGAATCCAAAAAGGAAGACCCGCGTTTCTACTGAAGTCCTCGGTAAGCCGTGAGGGATTTTATTCTTCAGGAGGAGACTTCAGAGAGAAAATTTCCTCGCAGATATCCGATTTCTTTCTATCTTATTTAAGATCTAAGATGGATGCGATTCTCGTAGGACCGAGGACGATCCAAGTCGATTCTCCCAAATTGAATTTTCGTTCTCCGAAGGGCGATTCGGCAGCTTTAAAAAAACTGCAAGAACTGGAACTTTCTCCGGATTCTGCCGCAAGAAAGAAAGGATTTTCGGGCCTCATTTCGGAAATCCTTCGTCAAACTCTTGATCCGGACGTTAGGCGGATTCATAGAGAGATGGAAAATTTTTATCAACCGCTTCGAGTTTTTTTTCTTCCTGCAGAAATTAAACTAGCTCCCGAATTTCTTACGGTTCAGGAAGAACTGAACCGTATTCAGGAAAAAAGAAACACCGCTTTTTTCTTAGACGATGAGAAAGAATATTCGAAGAATCTGTTGTCGCGTATCGAAAAGCTGTCCGACGGCAAGGTAAAGAGATATTCTTCCAAATCCTTTGCAATACAAACATTAAACGACCTGGGCGATTGGGGAATTAATACAGCTTTGATTGAGGGCGGAAATTTACTTTACCGGGAATTTTCAAAGGAAATGGAAAATTCGGATTCTATTTTACGAATTCAATCGAGGACAGTTACATTGGAGAAGGGCGATTCGCCAGATTGGGGCAAGAATCTGATTCTAGAATTCGAAAGAGATATTGACTCCGATAAATGGGAGGTTTATACCGCATGTTCACAGGATTGATCGAAACGACCGGCGAAGTTCAGAGTATTAGGGATACCGGAGAAGGTAAAATATTCTCCCTCAAAGTGAACTGGCAGGATCCGGATCTAAAGCTGGGCGATTCGATTTCAGTTAACGGCGCTTGTCATACGGTGACGTCCTTTCAGGATCAAGGAAATACGTTTGAATTTTATTCTTCTTATCGAACTCTTGAACTTACGAATTTCGGCGACTTTCGGAACGGGACTAAAGTGAATCTTGAAAGATCCGTGCAACCTCATACAAGAATGGGCGGTCATTTTGTAACGGGCCATGTGGATGCAGTCGGAAAAATCACCTTGGCGGAAGATCGGGACGGAGGCAAAGTCCGTCGATATTTGATCTCTCATGATCCTTCGCTCACTAAATATTTCGCGGTACGCGGAAGTATTACCGTCGACGGAATCTCCCTCACGATCGTGGATTCAAGGCCGGGTGAACTGGAATTGGTCTTAATTCCGGAAACCCTGACCAAAACGAATGCGGGTGTCTCTTGGAAAATCGGCGCCTCGGTGAATTTAGAAATCGATCTGGTCGCGAGGTATTTGGAACAGTTACTGAAATCGGAGCAGAAATAGGCGAATATCATCCGCCGACCGAGTGAGGTTACCGTTGAACGCCGGTTGTTGGGTATCCAAACCGGATTTAGTGTTTTTCGTTCCGTTTAGGATTTATGATTGGTAAAAATCCAGTCGAATAAATGAGGTGGAAGTTAAATTATGATCGGACCCATCGAACAAGCAATCGAAGACATAAAATCCGGAAAAATGATCATTCTCGTGGATTCAGAGGATCGTGAAAATGAAGGGGATCTCGTCTGCGCAGCACAGTTTACGGACAAAGATAAGGTCAATTTCATGGCCACATACGGGCGAGGATTGATTTGTTTTCCGATGGAAGGAGATCGCCTTCGTCTGCTCGGTCTGAATCGGATGGTCGACGACCATTCCCTCGGAGACAAACATGGGACGGCATTCACCGTTTCCGTCGATGCGCGAGAAGGAACGACGACCGGAATTTCCGCTCAAGATAGAGCGACCACGATTCAAGTTCTTATCGATCCAAAAACGACTCCCGGCGATTTAATGAAACCGGGTCACCTTTTTCCATTACAAGCAGTCTCCGGTGGAGTTCTGCGAAGAGCAGGTCATACCGAAGCCTCCGTCGATTTGTGTAAACTCGCAGGCCTTTACCCTGCAGGCGTAATTTGCGAAATTATGAACGATGACGGAAGCATGGCTCGATTGCCGGATCTGGAAATCTTTGCAACCAAACACGGTTTAAATATTTATACGATCGAAGATTTGATTCGTTATCGAAGAAAAACGGAAAATCTAATTCGACTTGAAGTAGAAACCACTCTTCCGACCGAATACGGCGATTTTAGAATTCGTGCGTATTCAACCTTAATCGACGATAAGGTTCATGTGGCTTTAATTAAGGGAAATATAGATAAGAATGATCCAGTCATGGTAAGGGTACATTCTGAATGTCTAACGGGTGATATCTTCGGGAGCGGAAGATGCGATTGCGGTCCTCAATTGCATTCGGCCCTATCGATGATTGCGCAGGAAGGAAAAGGGATCCTTTTATATATGCGTCAGGAAGGTCGCGGAATCGGACTGATTAATAAACTCAAAGCCTATAACATGCAGGACGAAGGTCTGGATACGGTGGAAGCGAATGAGAAATTAGGTTTTGCTCCCGATCTGCGAGAATACGGAGTCGGCGCTCAAATTCTGAAAGATATCGGAATTGAAAAGATGAGGCTGCTGACCAACAATCCGCGTAAGATCGTCGGTCTCGAAGGATACGGTTTGGAAGTCGTAGATCGTATTCCGATAGAAATCAAACCGACCGGAAATAATCATCATTATCTTTTTACGAAAAAAATGAAGATGGGACACCTTTTAGGACTGAACTAAAAGCAGGTCGGCAAGCTAAGGCTGCAATCTTTGCCTTTCCCAATTATCTCCGCGAAGTATGAATTGCACTCGATCGTGTAATCTGCTTCTCCGCCCCTGCCAAAATTCGAATTCGGTCGGGGTCAATTCGTACCCCCCCCAAGTCGGAGGCAGAGGGACTTCCTTGCCTTCGTAATGTATTAGTAATTCATTATATTTTTTTTCAAGTTCGGTTCGATTGGATACGGGTTTACTTTGGTCCGAGGCGAGAGCTCCGATTTGACTTGCAAACGGTCTGGTCCTAAAATAGTTCTCGGAAACTTCTCTGGAAACTTTTGTGATATTTCCGCGAATACGAACCTGGCGCTCTAATTCCGCCCAAAAGAAAACAAGGCAAGCGATCGGATGCTTTTCCAATTCTTCGCCCTTTCGGCTGGAATAATTCGTAAAGAATTGAAATCTTCCGTTTGAAATTTCTTTGAGTAAAACGATTCGAGCATTGGGAAGATTCTTATCGTCGACAGTCGCCAAAGTCATTGCATTCGGTTCTTTTACTTCCGAATGCAGCGCCTCTTCGAACCAACGGGAAAAAAAATCTACGGGGTTTTTTCCGACTTGAGATTCGTCCAGTTCCGCTTTCGCATACTCGCTTCGTAAATCGCCGATATTCTTAGTCATACGTTCATTATTCCCCGTAAGGAAAGAATCTTACACCCGTCTCGGAAAGCAATCCGGAGTTCCAGGCAAATTTAGCTAAAAATGTCAATGCCAGAGAAGCGGAAAAATAAACCCCCATCGGGATGGGAACTCCTCTCAAACTTTGCCCCTTTTTTCTCGTTCCTATGGTGATAGCAAGGGCAAGAACGTAAGAGGAATTTATGAAAAGAATCCACCACGGATGGCCCGAAAGAAGTGCGAAGGAGGGGGCAAAGATCGCATCCGCAAACCCCATGCCTTGCGGAAACAGAAAATGGATGACGAAGAAGACTCCTAAAAAGCACCCGAATACGATCGCGTCTAGTTTAGTCGGCAAACTCCCGTCGGTTAGAAAGTTTAGCAAAATTCCCAAGCCGACAATAAACGGAAGATTTTCGTAATCCAAAGAAAACTTTTTCCAATCCGTCGTCGCGGACACAAGCAGATGGCCGCAAAGAACGACAAACACTAATGATGCGAGGAATTTTCCGGAAAGAAAAAAAGCCAGGGAGAATGCCAAGCCGAAACCCGCTTCGCAGAAGGCATAAAGAGGGTTTATCTTTGCTCCGCAGACCTCGCATTTTTTTCCCGCCAACCAGTATCCAAAAACCGGTACCAATGCCAAACCCTTGATTTTGGTCCCGCAGGATTCGCAAGCGGACGGTTCCGTTAATAAACGAAGTAACCTTTGGGCGAATGTTCCCGATTTTCGTTCGTGACCGTAAAAGAAACGTAGGATTCTATACGCAAGGGTCGAGTAAAAACTCCCGAGAGAAATCGAGATTAAAAATCCGCCGATCCAAATCATCGGAATCAAACCGGGAATTTCGGATCCAAAATTGAAATGCTGATCCAATCTCTATTTATGCCACTGCCAATTCTCTAAGGGCCGTTACGCCTCTCTTTAAATTATCCCATTCCGATGCGAAACTGATCCGAATATAATTCGGAGAATCGACGAAAATATAACCTGGTACCAGGATGAGGCCTTTCTCTTTTACCGCTCGTCCGATGAAGTCCTCGTCTCGATCTTTGATTTTTAAAAAGAAGTAAAAGGCGCCTTGGCTTTTTTTTACTTCATAAAAATCCTTCAGATTCTCATAAACGAAATCGCGTTTTTCACGATAATCGGCAATGTAGGAACTCATGTCGGTTTTTAGCGCTTCGATTCCCATCCATTGTGTGACGGAAGGCGCGCATACTAAAGTGTATTGCTGCAAAGTAGTTAGAGCCTTGATGATCGGTTCAGGCGCTAAAATGGATGCTAACCTAAGACCCGTCATGCTATAGGTTTTCGAAAATCCCGATAATGTTATCGCTTTTTCGTAAAAGGAACCTACGGAGTGGAATTGCTTATCATAATCGAATTTTTCGTAAATTTCGTCCGAAATCAAATAAGCTCCCGTTCGCTCCGCCAAGTCGGCTAAAGACGTTAGTTGCTCTTTGTTTAGAATCGTTCCTGTCGGGTTGGAGGGGGATGAGAAGATGATTATCTTCAATCTTTTATCACGAAACTGAGCCAAGTCGCCGGGCTTGAAATTTTCGGAAATCGTATGCATCTTGCCCCCGTAAATCTTAATGTATTCCGGATACATTAAGAAATACGGCGAAACGACCAAGCATTCGTCTCCTTCGTTTAACAGTGCGTTAAATAATAATAAAAAAGCAGAGCTGATTCCTGAGGTTACTAAAACTCTTTCGGGCGTCGCATAAGGTATCGAGTTCTCTTTTCTGTATTTAAGCGAAAGCGCCTCTCTTAGCTGCGGTATGCCTGCCGTTAGAGTATATGCGGTTTTTCCCTCCCGGAGCGCCTTTACTCCCGCTTCGATGATATTCTCAGGACAAGGGAAGTGGGGTTGTCCGATGGATAAATTGATCGGATCTTTTAAGGTACCTGCAAGTTCAAAGGCCTTCCGAATAGCGGAGGAATTTAAACCGCGAATTCTATTTGCGAGGGCGTATTCGAGTGTCGACTGGCTCATAAGTGAACGGTACTCGGTAAGCGGTTTGGGTAACAAACGGAAATTCGATCAGTGATCGGAAAATTTTTCGGCCCTAACGGTTGGCAATCCCAACCAATACTTGCTAGTCTCACTCGGGAATTCGGATTGCCTCTTGATCCGGCTCCTTCATTTTGGAGCCATGGAAGCCGTTGAAATCGCCGGATTAAAAGTCCCAGTCTCAAAAATCGGAAACAACTCGGGGAGTCTCGGTTCGGATCTTGTAGAAACGGACTCGACCGTTCGCAATCTTCAGAACATACTTTATCCCTTACTGGAAGGTCGTCCGGTTTTGTTGATCGGAGACGCGGGAGTCGGAAAAAACGCATTAATTTATTATATTAATCACAAACGAAACCACCCGACCGCACGTTTCAGCTTTAACGAAGATACGCTGCCCGAAGATTTGATCGGTTCGTATCGACTTTTGCTGGATGGCAAAGGATTCGCTTGGGCTGATGGACCTTTGACTTCCGCGGTTCGTTCCGGAGCAAGCTTTGTCGCGGACGAGATGAACCTTTGCCCCCCGCATATCATTAAGCGATTTTCCACCGTTTACGAATCCAATTATCTGGAATTGATCGAAGGAAACGGAGCGAGAATCAATGCGTCGAACGGATTCAATTTCATCGGCACGCAAAATCCATCGGAGGGATTCGAAGGAAGAAAGCCGCTCCCGTTTGATATTACTAGATACTATTCCGTCGTATATGTGGATCCTCATAGCCCCGACGAGATCCTATTCATACTAGGCAAATTATACCCCGGCATAGGAAGCGAACTGCTTAAATCCTGCATTCGGATTTCACTCGAGACGGAGACCAGGGTCGTTTCGGGAGCGATAGGCAAAGGCGATCTGGAAAAATACCATTTTAATATCCGAAATCTTAAGAAGCTTTGCAACCGCATTTTAGGACTCAAAGCCGACAGTCCGGAATTACGCTTTAGAGAATTATGGAATTTTTATATAGAACCCTTTCGTAAAAACGAAGATCGTCAGGCTCAGATCGAACTTATTCTTAAAGAAACCGGATTGACTTCGATCCCCCAATTGCCGGAACCGAAATTCGAAATTCATAAGGGATTCCTATATTGTAACGATAAACGAATTCCGGTTTTGGACGAGCCTAAGGCCAAGGAAATCCTCACAAGTATTCCTTTACCTTTAAAATTAAGGGAATTTGCCGAAAGAGTCTATACCGCCGTAGAATTTAAGGAAAATGTACTAATCGAATATTCGGAGGAGCAGGATCCGCAGTTGATTCTACCTTTGTTCACCGAAGCGAATGGGCGCCCGCTTGAAACCGTACATCTTTGCAAAGGAATTCACACTTCGGATATCATCGGAGCGCTGAAGCCGACCACAGGATCGGAAGTGGGTTGGGTGGATGGGCCCTTGACAAAAGGGATTCGCGAAGGTGGAAATATCCTGATTACCAATTTGGAAGCGGCAGGCGCCGAGCTTGTTGAAAAGCTGAACATGCTAACCGACGATGCACGATCCTTGGTCTTACCGCCGGAAAGCGGAGAGACGATACCCGTCGAACTCAAAGAGGATTCGCGCGTATTTGCGATGAAACTCTATCGTAAAACGAAATCGACTCCAACGATTTCTAGAGCCTTCAGAAACCGATTCACGTCCATATTATTCCCGGATTTGGAAGATACCGAAACACTTAAGGAAATCTTAAGCTTTTATCTGCCCGAAGGAGATTTAATCGATAAGATGGCGGACTTCCACTCCAAGATCAAAGATCTATCCAAAAAAAGAACGATCGGTTCGGCCAACTTAATGCCTTATACTTTCGGTCTTTCTAATTTACTGCAATGGAAGGATCATATTCATCGTTACGCGGATAAAAAGGCGGGGAAAGAAGGATTGCGAGAGGTCGCGCTTCGAGGCGGAAAAATCGCATACTCCAACCAGATCTCCGATCCTGGCGAACGTAAAGAACTGGAAAGAATTCTTGAATTCCAACTTTCAGGAGTAGAGATCGTTTCAGAGTTCTTCAAGGAACTTGAAGACAAGAAAAAAAAAACTCTGACACCTTCTTCCGCAATCGAAAAGAGTCGTTGGTGGGATCCGGAACTCCATAAGAGAGAACCGCTCACGGGAAAAGCGAAACTTCTCAATTCCGGAGGAGAACTCCGTAAAGGATTGGAAATCAATACTCCTCCTACCGGAGGATCGGTAAAAGAGGGAGCCGATGCGTGGTATGGACAAGAGACTCGCGGTAACATGGGTCAAGGAGAACCGGCCGGCGGAGGCGGCGCATGGGGTTTCAGAACCGAAGAATTATATAAGGCCTTCCTTGCAAAGCGTCGTATCCTTTGGGAGTATACGGTTCAGGCAAATCTAAAAGAATTTAAGGAAGTCTTTGGACGCAGTCTGGAAGAAGTCGAACTGAATTTAGACAGGCTTTTCGATCCGGAGATCGATATCAATAGAATGTATCGAAGCGAAGGAAATAGAATCGATACTCGAAAGTATATTTCCTTTCTTTCCGGCAAAGGCGACTCGAAAGTCTTCGATAAGACTACGATCGATAAAGACGAGGAGAAGCTGAAGGGTGTCGAAGTCGCTTTTCTCGTATCGAAAGCTAGAAGAATCTTCAACTTCGAATACGCGGTGGCAACACTTTCGGCTATGCTTTCTTCGGCTCATATTCTTGACGAACACGACGTGAATTTTTCCGTCACGGCCTATTCGGATCGTTTAAATCGAAAGGATCGGATCGATTTAGTGGAGATTAAGAGGATCGAGGAGCCGTACGACGCGAAAAAGGAAGAGGAAATGTTCGATTCTCTTAGAAGCGATTGGCAAGGCGACTCGATCGAAGAGTATCAATTGCTCGAGAAGATCGAATCCTACTTTTCGCCTGAGGCCCAGACTAGGATCCTGGTCATGATCTCGGATTTTCGCGGACAAAGGGGAAAATCCGAGATCGAACAGGAAATTCAATCTCGGGACAATCGCCGACTCAAGGCCGAGATTTTGAAGCATTCGAATAAAAATTACGTCTTTCTCGGAGTCGGTCTGGGAAGGCGCTACATTGCCGAGCATATTTTTCCGGACTCGATCCAGATTACCTCGGAAAATTTTTATAATATGCCCAATTTAATCGGGGCGGAATTGGGACGGATCATTCTCACCCACCATTCTACCCGAAATTAACTTGGGGACGGCTAGATGCCGTCAAAACGATCGGAAATGGGAAAGAAAAAGGAAACATCCGGCCCGCAGCCGCTGGTAAATAAAAAAGCCAGATTTAACTTCGAACTGATATCTTTCATCGAAGCGGGACTTGTTTTGTCCGGATCCGAAGTGAAAAGTTTACGCGAGAAGAAGGCGAATTTAACCGACGCATTCGCAAAAATCAAGAATGGAGAAGTATATCTAGATAGTTTTTCCATTACTCCTTATAAGAACGGCGGATATGCAAATCACCCGGAGATCCGTCCACGTAAACTTCTCCTTAAGAAAAAAGAGATCGATAAGCTGGATCGACAAATGAAAGAGAAGGGGCTAGTGCTCATTGCCACGAAGGTTTATTTTAAGGATAATCGTTGGGCAAAAGTGGAACTTGCCTTGGCCAAACCCAAGAAGCTTTACGATAAGCGGGAAGACTTGAAAAAGAGCGACGCAAAGCTGGAAATCGCTCGCGCTATTAAGGCAAAGAACTACTCATAAAATGGCATCAAAAAAACGTAATGTACCGATGGTAAGTATCGTCGGTCGCCAGAATGTCGGCAAATCGACCCTATTCAATTCGTTACTTAAAAAGAAACTAGCGATTACCGAAGACTATCCGGGAGTTACTAGGGATGTCCTACAAGCTCGCGTACTTAATCCGGAGCGAGGATTGGATTTTCATCTCTGCGATACTCCCGGTCTGGACATCGAAAAACCGGACGGCTTAGATGAAGCCATTTTAGAAAACGCGTTTCGGCAATTGGCTCAATCGGATTTAATATTGTTTCTCCTAGATCTTAGAGAAATGACTCCGTACGATTCACGGCTTATAGAAAGATTTAGAAAGGATCCCGAGCTTAATCAAATTCCGGTTCTTTATTGCGTGAACAAGGTGGACAATCCGGAAGACGAGGAGGATCTGGATCAGTTTTATCGTTTGGGATTATCCGAAATTCTTCCGATCTCCGCGATCGGGCGCAGAAACTTGAGCTTGCTACTCGAAAAAATCGCCTTTTTACTTCCCGATGCAAAACGATACGTAGCTAAAATCGAGGCCGACGAAGCTGCAAAGGATGTTTCCTACGATTTTCGTTTAGCAATTGTCGGCAAACCGAATGCAGGAAAATCAAGTTTATTGAATGCATTATGCGGCTATGAACGCGCCGTAGTAAGCGAAGTTGCCGGAACTACGCGCGATTCGGTCGACACTTCGCTTACATTCGAAGGAAAGCAGATATTGATTACGGATACGGCCGGTATCAGAAGGAAAGCCGACAAAGCCGAGGCCTTGGAATTCTACTCCTATCAAAGGACAAAACGGTCGATCGAGGCATCCGACGTCGTGATTCACTTGATGGATGCGTTAAAAGGGTTCGGGGAATTCGATAAAAAAATCGTCTCATTATTGCAGGAAGCCGGTAAACCTTTTTTGTTAGCGGTGAATAAATGGGACGCTGTCGAAGACAAGGATACGAAATCCTTTGATATTTATAAGGATAAATTATATTCCCGTTTTCCGCTATTAAAAGAGATTCAAATTATCACCCTGAGCGCGAAAGAAAAACAACGGATCCACAAACTCATGGAAATGACGGTGGATTTAGCCGCGCGGGCCAAACGAAAAATTACCACCTCCGAATTAAATCAATCGTTAAGGGCTTGGATGTCCGAAGCAGGACGTTCTTTTTCCGCAAATCGGCCGCCTAAGATGCTGTACTGTACTCAGGTTTCCGTTTCCCCGTTTCATCTGATTTTATTCGTAAACCATATCGATTATTTTAAACCGAATCTTCTGAGCTTTCTAAAAAAAAGACTGACCGAGAAATACTCCCTCCAGGGAATTCCGATCCGACTTGAGTTGAGGTCCGATCGAAAATGAACCTTGCCGCTATTTTCCTGGCTCTCGGATCATTTTTTTTAGGTTCGATTCCGTTCGGATTTCTTTTAGCAAAGTATATCGGCGGGGTGGACATTCGGAAGAAAGGCAGCGGAAATATAGGTGCAACGAACGTTACTCGGCTTTTAGGCTGGAAAATCGGATTACCCGTATTGTTATTGGATGTCTCTAAAGGCGTTTTACCGATATTACTTACGAAATACATGCTGCGTATAGATTCCGAGTTAACCCTCTTGTTTTGCGGAATCGCAGCCATTGCAGGGCATGTTTTTTCCCCGTTTCTCAAAATGAAAGGAGGGAAGGGAGTCGCGACAAGTTTCGGAGTTTTTTTAGTTTTAGCTCCGGGGTCGGTTTTTTTCAGCTTAATGGTATTTTTGCTTCTGAAGAAAGTTTTCGGTTTCGTGTCCTTAGGCTCGATTGGCGGTGCGATTACCTTACCGATCAGCTATGTCCTGCTTTCTCGCATCGAAGGTTTGGATTTTAGCACCCCGACTTTTTGGGCGATCTGCTGTATTAGTTCTGCGATTTTGATATTGCATCGTACGAATTTACTTCGTTTAATAAAGGGGCGAGAGTTCTCTCCTGATAAGGAAAAATACGGAAAACAGACCGAAGATTAACGTCAGTTGAAGCGATATCATCTTTAATTTTAAGGTTGAAATCACCTAAGTCGATGTTAGGATTAAGCCGGCTATTCGGGCATGATTCATAAGGAAATCGACGAAAATAGAACTAGAGAAGAAAAGATCTCCAGTTTAAATCAGTTCTTGGAAGGACATCCGAGTGTCGAAATTCAGGATTTTTATAAATGGCTGTATTTCGGTGAATTCGGCGAGATAGCGATCCAGGAATTCTTCACCGAAAAGAAAAACGCTCCTACCCTGCATTCCATGCTGGAAGGCTTAAAGGCCGATTCAAAGATAAAAACGATACCCGAACGAGTATGGGAACCGCTGGGCTTTAGTCAGCGATATTTGATGGTATACCTTACCCCCTATTCTCATTTGGAATATCCTTTAATGAGAATCGTTAATTTGATGCAGCGTTCCTCCGCTTTTCAAGGGTATCGGATGCGATTTAAGTTGGATTGGATTATGCTCAAGGACGAAATCGTATCGAGAGATATCGGATTCGCAAAGCAGGATTTTATCAATTTCGAAGATAAAATCCAATTCCATCAACTCCCAGAGCTGGATTTTACGGACTCGTTTAAGGTTTATTATCCGGCATCCTATAGAATCGTAGCGACCAAATTATTTTTCGAATATTTCCCGGAATTTGCTCAGGAGCCGAGAGGATTTCATTTGTTGGAAGATACTCCGATCGTACAACACGCCGAATCGAACGAGGACGAAGAAATGATTTATCCTAGATGGGAAGGAGAGGCGCTATGAATCAAGGTTTCCGGGATAAGATTTCAGAATCGTTGGACTCGTTTTTTCAATTCATTCACAAGTATTTCTTTTATTGCATCATCGTTTCTTATGTTATTGGAGGAGCTTTTCCTCAATTAGGTCTGCTTATTCGAGACACCAATTTCGGGCAATTTCATCTATTCGGTGGAGGGAATATTAAGGTTTCCTTATCTTTGGTTCTTCTTTCCTTACTGCTCTTTAATGCCGGATTAGGAATTCACAGATCGGAATTGGTAAATTTATTCAAGCGGCCGACTCTGTTGATCGTTGGATTGTTCTCCAATTTATCGATTCCGATCGCATTTACGTATTTCATTTCTCTGCTGATGATATTCTGGCATAACCCGGACGAAGTCCAAAACATTCTCGTCGGGCTTGCACTCATCGCTTCCATGCCCATCGCCGCCTCTTCTACAGCTTGGTCCCAAAAATCCAACGGGAATCTGGCGCTGAGTTTGGGGCTTGTCGTTTTTTCGACAATCCTAAGTCCGGTGACTACTCCAATAGGATTGCATTCGATCGGGTTTATCACGACTGGAGATTATTCCGAGGATTTGCACGAAATTGCGGACGACGGTATCGGAGCATTTCTGTTTCTATCCGTGCTGCTTCCGACGGTGCTCGGGATCGGCCTTCATTTTTTGCTACCTAAGACTTCTATTGAAGCCGCAAAGAAGCCGATCAAGGACGCAAATTTGCTTAATTTATTAATTTTGAATTATTCGAACGCTTCGGTAGTCCTGCCGGGAGTATTTCAGGAACCGGACTGGGATTTTTTATTCGTGATCGTTTTAATTACCGGCGGATTATGTGCCTTCGCTTTTTTTACGGGATTTGTGCTCTCTCGGATATTTAAAAGTTCGGATTCGGAACGTTCTTCTTTGGTCTTCGGGCTTGGAATGAATAATAATGGAACAGGCCTTGTATTAGCTTCTCTAAGTTTAGTGGATCATCCGGCAGTAATGTTGCCGATTATTTTTTATAATTTGATTCAACATATCGTTGCCGGATATGTTGATAAGAAGTTGACTAATTCCTAGTTTTCCAGCTTTACAAGTTTTTTCGGAAAGGATATAGTTAAAAAAAGGAAATTCGCAGAATGCTACAAGAAATCAACGCAGCCGGAAGTAATAACCGGGCGGCACGCCAATTCTCCCAATCCGAATTCACGATTCGAAATATGCCCGATCGCCTTCATCCCTTGACGAATATGGATTCCGTCATTACGGCGCCGAGAACACTCGCAAAGGTCGGAGTGAACACGGATGACCAGATGCTTCGGCGCGGTTATCTAATAGATTTGAACGCATAATTTTTGTTGATCGGAATGCTCGGCGGTTTTCCGGGCGTTTCTCAAGCGCATAGGTTCGAACGCCTTTTCATTGCGATAGTTATTTGAAAGAACTATAAAACGGATTTTTAAGATGTCTGTTCTTTTAGGGAGGCGCGATGAAAAAACAATTCACCGTAATTTGTAGTATCCTTTTTTTCATGAGTTGCGGTTCCTTCGGATCATCAGGCAATTCAATCGTTCCCTTACCGCCGAATTCAGTCTTCCAATACGGCCAGTTGGATACTAATGTCCTGGTCGCTACAAATGAGAATCTGACCGTATTGGGAATCAATCGGGACGGTTTGAGCTTTATTACGATTCTTGCAGGTAAAGTTGAGAATTTTAACGATTTTAAAGGGCAATATGTATTCAGCGCCGGTGATAAAGCCACGCAATTTGTTTTCACTAAGAAGAGCGAATTCTTAACCGAAAAAGGAATGAAGAATTCGGTTAAGATGATTTTAGGATTCCATTATCTCTGGCAAAAAGAATACCAGGAAAAGAACGGTTTACTTTACCCGATCGATCCGTTTTACGTCGTTCTTAAGACTTCTCGTAAGGAATCGCTGATTCATCGATTTGAAGTGCCGAAGAATATGCAGACTAACGGAGACAATTCCGTTTATGTATCGGTTGCCGGGGCATTGGTGGAGCGGGATATCGTGCTTTGTATCATTAATCCCGTTATGAAAATCAATAATTATAAGGACCGGGAAAACAATCTATCTCTTACGTTAAATAGCTTACAATTCCAGAAGGAACGTATCAATCTGGAATCGCTTAGGAATTATATTCTCGCAAATAAACTATGACGGTTCAGTAACTACAATTCGAATCGTACGGATTTGAATCGAACCGGCTCTTTCTACTTTTGACAAATTCGATTGAACGACTCATTTCATAATAAAAGTTGGTATCGGGAGTCCTCGTAACTCGATGCAAATCACTTCTTCCGTAAAATTTTACATTCTTCTTGTTATCGCGATGATTTCGTGGGGTTTCGCTTGGCCCTCTGCAAAGAGCATCGTCGGGCTGGAACATCCAAATGTGATTATCTTTTGGAGATTTTTAGCGACCGCGATTTCCATTCTTCCGATCCTTTTTTGGAGAAAAGAGTCTTTGAGACTTCCGGATAAAAAATCTTTTTTCCAAGTATGCATCGGAGGAGTATTGTATACCGCTTACAACCAATTCTTTTTGCTCGGCTTAAGTAGCGGATTCGCAGGTGCGGGCGGGGTATTGGTAACTACGATGAACCCGATCTTTACGTATGTATTAGCGCATCTGCTTCAAAAGCAGTACCCTGGAAAAAAGGATGCGTTCGGTCTGCTGCTCGGTTTATTCGGCGGGCTCGTGTTATTACATATTTGGGACAAGCCGGCGGACGGGATCTTTCAAACCGGAAATATTTTCTTTTTGCTATGTGCGTTTAGTTGGGCAATTCTAAGCATGAACAGCCACAGCACGGGTCAAAAAATTTCTCCTTTGGTTTATAGTTTTTACGTATTTACAATCGGAACGGCTTTCGATTTTATATTCGCTCTTCCTTACGGATTGTCGAACGTATTTGCTCAGGATTGGATGTTTTGGGGGCAGATATTATATCTTTCCGTAATCTCAACGACGTTTGGAACGACCGTCTATTTTTTCGCGTCCACTAAACTAGGTTCCCGTATTGCGAGTTCCTTCATCTTCCTCGTTCCTGTTACCGCGGTCTTGGGGAGCTGGATTTTCCTAGGAGAAGTTCCTAGTCTGACGACTATCTTTGGAGGGACGCTTGCAGTGAGCGCGGTTTTAATTTTGAACGGGAATCGGGCTAAAAAGAGAGAAGCGCAAGCAGAAGCCTAACGGTTTCGTTTAATAATTGGTTAATCATACGTAGTGTCAGCCCCATCGACTTTCGTAGAACTGCCTACCTTTTACTGCGACTTGAAATCCTTCCGGATGCTCATGGATGAACCGCCCTTCTTTCAGATCCTCTAAGAAGGGACGAAGCTTCCATTCGGATAGAGCGGTCTCAATTTCCAGTTCACGCATAGTGAGGAATCCTCCGGTTTGCGTGGAAGAGTATATATCTTGTAGCAGTTGTGTGGATATCGGGTCCATAAAAGAGAGGTCCTTCTGGGACAAATTTTTAAGAGTTCGGGTGCAAATCAATAGTTACCCGAATTGTTCGATTATTTTCGTATCTAAAGAATTTTCGGAGCGGAGATGTCTAAGAAAACGTACACGCCCGGTTCGACTTCTTTGCTAAATACGATCAGGTCTTTGACCGCTTCGTTATCGTAATAACGATCGCTGACTCCCCAATCCTCCGGTTTTCTAAACGAATCCCTAAGCTGTTTATAAAAGTAGGGCAGATAGGACCAGTTTTTTCCGATTCCTTGGCTATTTTCTCTAAATGAATCTTCTCCGGTTCGCACATAATAAGGAGAAAGTTGCGTTCCTTTCGAGTCGGTTACGTAAGCGCGGTGAATCTCTTTCGAGGCAATAAAAATAGTATAGGCATCGATCATATACCTACTTGCGATTTTTATTATCGGAAACGGACTCAGAATTTCTCGAAGCAGATTTTGTATCTTTTTCTCAAACGCGATCTCGACGGAAATTTGCTCCGTCTTCTTCTCATGGAAAAAATTGACCATTTCCTTAATTAAAGAGGGAGTGTTTTGATTATTCGAAAGTTCCGGCGAAGGTCTTTGCAAAAGATATCCCTGCAAAAAACGGGCTCCTCCTTCCAAAGCAAAATACATTTCTTCCTGAGTTTCCAATCCCTCGTATAAGACGGAGGCTCCGAGGGAAAACGCGAGATCGCGAATATGCTCCATTACTTTCCTTACGGAAGGGGATCGAGTAGAAGCTCGAATCAATCTAAGGTCCATCTTTAAAAAATCCGGACGAAGCAATCCTACTCTTTCGATCCCGGATGCCTCGGAACCCAAATCGTCCAGAGCGATTCTGAATCCGTAGGCCCGAAGTAGATCCACTGCAATTCTAAGCGAATCCAAGCTTCCGGCGAATTCCTCTTCGGTTATTTCTAGAATAATTTGTTTAGGTTCGATTTCGAACTCTCTTGCGAATCTAAGAAGGCGAAAGGAATCGATTCGTTCGTTCTTTAATTCTCGGTATAAACGATTCGGCGAGATATTTAGAAAAAGATGATGTTTATTCCGTGATCCTTGGATTTTCCTCATCGAAGATTGCCAAATCGATGCTTCGAGTGTGGAAACGTCTTGATCGGAAAGTCCGCTTCCATTCGAAAACAAATAACCCCCGCTTTCCCATCCTTGATCGGTTTTGACTCGAGCCAGGACCTCATGCCCGAAAATGCTGCCATCCTCCACCGAGAGAATCGGTTGGAAGAAAGGAGCGACTTCAGGCTGAAGGATTTTCGCAAGATTCATTTCTGCTATATTGGATAATATTTCCCTTATAGCAAACTAAAAATAGGGGCGAGCGCAGATTTCTTCCGGATTTTGCCCATTTTTTCGAGGGAAACGATGACGAGCGTTTCATCTTGATAAAATTCGGGATGATTTTGTCTTGTTGACGATTGCTTCCTTTGAATTCTAAATCATTTGCTTATGCTTGAAGGAAAAAAACCAATTAGAAACGGATGCTTATTTGCGATCCTATTACCGGCGGTAATTTTATTTTTATCCTTCGCCTGCACGATATTCATTTTCAAGGACGATTATTTCCAGGCAGTTGGTTGGAAGGATTGGCTCTTGCTTCTTTTCGGTCATATATTGGCCTTTGGAATTTCCCTCTTCTTGCTGATCGTCTCCTTATTTTTTTCCGCATGGCTATCCTGGAAAGATCCGGAGCCGGTTCAAACGCTTCGAAAATTCTGGCCCCTGATATTCGCGGTTGTTTATCTATTGGCTCCGGACTTGATTCCGGGATGGCTGGACGATACGGTGATCGTAGCTCTTGCAGGTTTCTATCAATACTGGAAAAACCGTAATGATACCGAAGAGGCAACTTTCGATAAGAATGACAAGTCCTAATTTCGGTTTGTTCTCTTATTATATTTCGATAACCGAATTAGATAGGGTGAAATGATTTTCGAATTTTCTTTCGCTAAAATCGAAACGAAGTTCCCGCAAAAACGACCCGCGCTTCCCGGAGAATTAGGATCGATACGAGAAACCGCGTCGACAAAAAAGAATAAAATGCAGAAATCTCGTTTCCGTTATTCCAAATCCCAGAAGAAATCTTTGTTTGTCAGTTCTTGTACTTCTGCGAGAGATGGCGCTTCCTCGGTTAAACGTCCATCCCGGACCAAACCGGATGTAAGTCGCTCCAAATCGGTCGTTTCTCTTTCCCAATACTCGTCCGAACCGAAATGAGGAAACGCATTCGGAAAAGAAGGATCTTCCCATCGCTTAGCAATCCACGCGGAATAATGTATGTATCTCAGTCCGCGCAAGGGTTCGACAAGATGAAACCAGCTATCGGAAAAATCCCTAAATTCGCGGTAGCCGGATAGGAAAAGTTCTCGTTCATAATCCGATCTCGAATCACCGAAAGGCAATAACATCCAAAGATCCTGGATCGCAGGACCGGTTACGAAGTCGTCGAAATCGATGAAGCAAAAACCGTCTTCGGTCCGTATTAAATTTCCTTTATGACAATCGCCGTGAATTCTGTGGAACGGAACGTTCTTTGCGTTCTCTTGAAAGGATTGAAATACTTTATGTGCGGCCGTCTCATAACGATTCCTTAGGGAAGAAGGTAAAAAATTCTTTTCGACCAGAAAGCGTAGCGGTTCTTCTCCGAAATTCCGAACGGTAAGAGCGATTCGATGTTTTGCGGGCGCTGCGGCGCCGACATTATGAATTCTCGCTACCAACCTTCCTAGTACGGTCAAAGACGCCTCATCTAATTCTTCGACAAGCCTTCCTCTTTGTGCAGGCCAAAGAGTATAATATATTCCTTTTGTTTCCCGGATCGTTGTACCTTCTCTCAGTTTGATCGGAGCGATGACCGGAATTTCGGCTTCCGACAATTCGGTAAGAAAAGAATGCTCCTCTAGAATTTGATCCAGACTCCACCGTGCGGGACGATAGAATTTTACGATCAGATGACCGCCTTCTTCCAGCCCGACATCGTACACTCGATTTTCCAAACTGTTTAGGGCGAGACAATGACCGGAGACGGAATATCCGGCATCCTCTACCGCGGCCAAAACCGAGTCAATGTTCAGACGATTGTAAAATTCCAGACCCGGCGTTTCCATGTACGCTATTCTTTAAAATTATGAAAAGATTGCAAGGGTGTTTGCAGGTTCGGAGAACGTTTAACCCGCTAGAAGTTTACGCCTGAGTCCGGTGAATTCCTTAAGAACGGCTCCGAGAAACAAATCTTTTTTTCGGGAATCCTCCAAGCTATCTCGATGCCGAAGTATGTAAACTTCCGTCTTACGCACTAAATAACCTAAATCTTCCCAGCCGATTAAGGAGGCTTTAAATTCTTTGAGCAAAGTATCGTAAGTCGAGTCTTTCTTTTCCGGGTTAGAGAACGAAGTTTTAATCGTATCGATAACGCGCAACAAATCCGCCCTGAAATCTTGCGGAGAGCCGTCCGGTAAAATTTCGCGTAGATTTTCCGACTTCCATGCGGGTAAATTACGCCAGAAATACTCGTGATTCGGGAATCGGTTTAGAATTTCCGAAGCGAGTTCAGGATCTATGTTTCCGGTATTTTCGATCTTCGCTCCTTGGGTATTCACATTATAGACCGGGAATTCGAGGGATTTGGCGGATTCTTCGAACCAATGCCGATAAAGGTCCAGCACATAATCCGTAAGAACTTCGCCTCCGGTTACCGAAGGCACATAGCGAGTATCGCGCTTTCTTACGACAGATTCATTAATTTTTTCTAAACTAGTTTTTCTGTTTAATAAGGTCAGCCATTTTTCGTTATGATGAGTTCCGGTGGAATGGATTTCTCTACCGGAATATGCGAGATCTTGTCCTACCAAAAAACACGGTCTGCAGCCCAACCCGCGCAACAAATCGAAGGCGGTCGTCGCTACACTTCCTCCGGATTGAACATCTCCGATCGGGCCAAGCAAAGCCTCCGCGCTATGACTTCCCGCGGTTGCTTCCCTTTTTAATTCTCCCGATGCGTCCACGATATACTTCGCCGTCACGCTATGAACTATGGACTGAAATTTTTGGTTTCGTAGGATCGGAGGAGAGCTAACCAAATCCGCGAAGAGCGGGATTTGAGAAGTATCTTCACCCAAAAAATGAAAGACTGAATGAGTTTGTGCATCCAGAGTCATGATTCCATCGGGGACGATTCCATGTTTGAGTAAAACTTTCAAAGAAGTATCGCAAGAGAGAATGAAAACTTTATCGCGCACGGATCGAATCCATTCACATTGACGTCTTAGATTAGGACCGGCGGAAACAAGCAAAGATGGAACTCCTGCGAATTTTTCTTTTAAGGATTCTATGCGAGTACGCGGGTTATTCGCAGAAAGAAAATTCGAAGTATTCACAAGACTATTCTTCACCCAGATTCTTTCGAATTCGAACTTGGTCAGAAGATCGCTCATTTTCGAAGAAAGGACTTTGCGAAGTCTCATGTCCACTTCCGCATAAAAAGGTTCATCTTGCGAAATGCTGGCCGCGTTTCTCAAGATTCGAATTCCCGAAACTCGCTCGACCGGAAGGGATTCGACGTAATTCCAAAGAAGAGAGAGGGAATTTTCCCCTAAAAAAAGATGTCGTCCCGGAATATCCATGACGGACTCAAGCCAATCGTTCCAAAGCGGAAATAACAGATCTCTTTCTTTATCGACTAGTAAAAGGATCTGTCCGGGCTCCATTCTTGAGTGGACTTCACGGATCAGATGAGGATTTCCTAAGCCTAGAACTGCGACTATATCGGTGGAAGATATCTTGGTATTCTCCAATTGCCGTCGCGCTTGTGTCAGGGGGGAAACGGAACTCGCTAAAGCTCGTCCGTCACGAGAGAGAAAAACTTCTCCTTGGTTTTTCGCCTGGATGAGTTGGAATCGCGAAGGCTCCTCCGGCGACTCTCGGAAATAGAGTGCTAAGTAGGGCTTTTTCCCGAATATTTCTCTTGTTTTTTCCGGGAGATCGTGAGACATAATACTCCTAGGCATTCCAGAGTCTGCCCGATTCTGGTCACTTGCAATCAATTTCCCGAAGAAACAAAAAAAACCATGTATCTTAAAAGCCTGAATATTGTTGGATTCAAGACGTTTGCGGACGAGACAGAAGTGATTCTCGATCCGGGATTTACTGCAGTAGTAGGACCGAACGGTTCCGGTAAATCGAATATCGTAGACGCTTTAAAATGGGTGTTCGGAGAGAAGTCCGCAAAAGGACTCCGTGGAGAAAAGATGGACGATGTCATCTTCCACGGTTCCGAAGCTCGTAAACCTGCTGGGTATGCCGAAGTAAGCGTCGTATTCGATAATTCTTCCAAATTAATTAAGATGGATTATCCCACCATCAAGCTTACCCGAAGACTCTATGCGGATTCCACTAACGAGTATCTGATAAACGACTCTAGAGTGCAACGAAAGGATATTGAGAAAATCCTGATGGATACGGGTATCGGGAAGTCCAGCTATTCCATCATGGAGCAAGGAAAGGTGGATCGAATTCTGCACTCCAAACCCGAAGAGCGCCGATTGATCTTCGAGGAGGCCGCCGGAATTTCCCGCTTTAAGATGGAGCGTCAAGAAGCTCTAAAGAAATTGGCGGATACGAGCCAAAACCTACTTCGAATCCAAGATATCATGAATACCATGAAAAAGGAAATGGAAGTAAAGGAAAAGCAGGCGGAAAAGGCGGAGGAATATTTTCGTCTGAAGCAAGCTCTCGACGAGACGGATAAAATCATTCGATTTATTAAGTATGATACTTTGACCCGTAAATTGAACGCGTCGGAAACGGAGCTACGCGAAATTAAGGAAAAGAACCAGGTTTTATTGGAAAGAATCTCCGTCGAAACGGGACGGATCGAGCTATTGGATTCGGAAAAATCGGATTTGGAAAAGAAAGTAGCCGAGATCGATAAAAAACTTTTGGATCATCTAACTCAAACTCAGATTCAAAAAGACAAAGTCGAGAGTAATAAAGGAATTATTCAGGATTACCGGGATCGGATCTCGGACATACGAGATTCTCTAACCGGAGAAGAAGCCTCTTTAAGCATTCTTCAGATCGAGAAAGAGCGTTTGGAAAAAGACGCCGTGGATTTGGAAGCCGAAATCAAAAGTTTGGAAATCGGTATCGAGGATCTTCGAAAGCAAAAGACCGAATTGGAGTTTAAGATCGATCAGGAGAACGTATCCATTCAAGAAAAGGAAACGGAAATTCGCTTAAACGATAAGCGTCATGTAGAATTGAGGGACCGACTTAAAGAAGTTATCTTTGATTTGATTACCCAGCTCGAATCGCGAAAAAAAGAAGCACAAGAATCGGAAGTTCAGAGAAGCGAACTGAAAGAGATTTTGCTGCAGGAAGCTGATCGCCTGCATGAGGTAGGCGCTTTGCTTAAATCCGAATTAGAGATATCTTTTACCGAGGAAAATCGCGTACGGATTTTGACTCTTGCGTCCGGTTTAAATACCGGCGAATTCCAAGAGAAACTTTCCGACTATTTTGCTTTGGAGGACGGTCTTCGAAATTTGTTATTCGATCGGGACGGGTTTCTTTCGCAAAAAGAAGGCTTGGATCAAGAGATCGAAGATCTTATATTGGAAAACGAAAACCATACTCGATCCATTAAAGAATCCGGTATTTCCATAGAAACTTTACGGGAAGAAGTGGAAGGAAATAAGGAAAAAATCGTTTATCTTGAAAAACGAATTTTGGAGTTGAATTCGGAACGAAACGGAAAGATCGAAAGCGGGAAATCGATCGTTGAGAGGATTTTGGAGGCTGAAAAACGAATTCAGTCGGCTCAGGAATCCGCTAAGACTCTTCAGATACGGAAGTCCGAGTTTGAAAAGGAAGTCGCGGATTTGGAATTACAGATCGAAAACCGATACAACGAATTTTTAGAAATGAGTCGAGCTCTCGATTCGGAAAAGGAAGCGCTCCGTCATATCGTAAAAGAAATCCAAACGTTGAAAAACGAAATCCAGAAAAACCAGGAGGATTATAAGAATCTATTTCCTGTTTTGACCGAAAAAGAAAAGGCCGTATCCGTTTTCAAAGTCCAGTTGGAATCCTTTTCCGAAGAGTTATACAACGACTATTCCATTTCGGAGCAAGAGCTTTACGACGAATTTAAGGAGAAAAATTTCGAACGCGGAGAAAACGAATCTAAGCTTAAGAAATTTAAGTCGGAGATTCAAATGCTCGGTTCCATCAATCCGCTATCCATTGAAGAATACCGAAACATTAAGGAAATATACGAACATCATCGGACGCAAAAAGAAGATATCGAGAAATCTAAGAATGATATTGCCGAAATCTTAAAAAACATTAACGAAGAATCGGAGAAGCTTTTCCGAGAAACCTTCGAAAAAATTCGAGAGAATTTCCAGGAAACTTTCTCCACATTATTTAACGGCGGCCGTGCAATCCTCGAGTTAGTGGAAGGGGAGGACAGTCTAAATGCGGGTATCGAAATTATGGCGGAACCTCCGGGTAAGCACGTTCAAAATCTTCGCTTGCTTTCGGGCGGGGAAAAGTCCCTGACCGCAATCGCTTTGTTATTTGCCATTTATATGGTGAAACCTTCTCCGTTCTGTTTCTTGGATGAAATCGATGCGGCACTTGACGAAGCGAATAAACTTCGTTTTTGTCAGATTCTTGATAAGTTTAAGGATAAATCTCAATTTGTAGTGATTACTCACGCACAATCTACGATTCATAGAGCGAATTCAATTTTCGGAGTTACCAACGAAGAGCCTGGAATTTCCAAAATCATCAGCCTTCGTTTGGATCAAGCCAGAGATTTTGCCGGAAACGTTTCCGAGGCGGTCTAAATAGACATGGGCGAAGACTCGGACGAGTTGATTATCGCCGGCCGAATCTTTCGGTCGCGCCTTTTCTTGGGAACAGGAAAATTCTCTTCCTCTAAAGCTATGAAAGAGGCGATTCTCTCTTCGGAGACGGAAGTCGTGACTGTGGCTCTCCGCCGGGTTGATTTAGAATCGAAAGAGGATGATATCCTCTCACACATAGATCGCGAAAAGATTTTATTGCTTCCAAATACGAGCGGAGCTCGAAATGCCGAAGAGGCGGTGCGCTTAGCCAGGCTTGCTAGAGAATTAGGAGCAGGCAATTGGGTTAAGCTTGAAGTAACCCCGGATCCGGTTTATCTGCTACCTGATCCCATCGAAACGTTAAAAGCTGCGGAGATATTGGTAAAAGAAGGTTTTATCGTTCTACCGTACATCAATGCGGATCCGATCCTCTGCAAACATCTTGAGGATGCAGGATGCGCGACAGTGATGCCTCTTGGTTCGCCGATCGGAACCAATCAGGGAATTCGAACTCTTGCGAATCTTGAAATCATCATCGAGCAGTCTAAAGTTCCGGTTGTTATAGACGCCGGCTTGGGAGAGCCTTCGCACGCTTCTCAGGCTATGGAATTGGGAGCAGCTGCAGTTTTGGTTAATACTGCGATTGCTATCGCAAAGGATCCGAAAAAAATCGGATATGCGTTTAAGCTTGCCACCGAGGCAGGTAGAATTTCCTATAAATATGGCGGGGCAAAAATGCATCTTCGCAAAACGGCGAATGCATCCAGTCCGTTGACCGGCTTTTTAGAAGAAGAAACCCGAAATGTACACGGAGCTCTTTGATTCCACACCATTTTCCGAAGCGTCCGAAAGAGTCTTATCTAAGACGAAATACGATGTAGAAGCCGCTTTGGACAAATCCTCTAATGGCCGTCCGATAACGTTTGAAGAATACCTCGCGCTTATATCTCCGTCCGCGGATAGCTATTTGGAAGAAATGGCAGCTCTTTCCCAACATTGGACTCGAAAGAGATTCGGAAATATCGTATCCCTATATATGCCTATGTATCTTTCTAATGAATGTCGTTCTTCCTGCATTTATTGCGGATTCAGTTATGAAAACAAGATTCCGAGAAAGACGTTGAGCGAAGAGGAGATCCATCGAGAAGCGCAGATACTGCATGCAAAAGGAATCAGGCATTTAGTATTCTTGACCGGGGAGGAATATTCCAAAACAAATTTGGAATATTTAAAAAACGCCGTCAAAATTCTCAGGCAATATTTCGATTCCATTTCGATAGAGATTTATCCGATGGACGTCATACAATATTCGCAATTGATCGCGGAAGGGGTGGAAGGACTTGTCGTTTATCAGGAAACCTACGATCCTGATGTTTACGTTAAGTATCATCTGCGCGGCATAAAAAAAAATATGCATTATCGATTGGAAGCTCCCGATCGCGGAGGCATTGCCGGCTTTAGGAGAATCGGTCTAGGGACTTTGCTCGGATTAGCGAATCCTTACGGAGAAATGTTCAAATTAGGAGAGCATGCATCCTATATATCGAAAAGTTATTGGAGAAGTACGGTCCAGATTTCTTTACCCAGGATGAGACCGGCAGCCGGCGATTTTAATAGAACGATTAAGATCAATGATCGGGAATTTGTACGCTTTCTATTTGCGTTGAGATTATTTCTTCCTGATTCAGGGATCGTTCAATCCACTCGCGAGACTCGCAGAATGCGGGATCACTTGGCGGGTTTAGTGGTAACCCATATGTCCGTGGAGTCTAGAACGGATCCTGGCGGATATTCGGGGGGTGAAGCATTGAAGCAGTTTGAAATCGAAGATGAAAGACGGATTCCGGAAATTTTAGAGATGCTACGATCAAAAGGTTTAGATCCTGTATTTAAGGATTTTGATTTGGCGTTTTTGAGATAGCCCCACCCTTACACACCCTTATTGGGCGGGGGCCGGATCGGTGGTACCCGCTCCGAAGCCCCTCGTTAGCACAATCCCGCTTTTTTGGAAACCCTTTTTCTTAGCGAGCTTGCGTTGGAGCTCCTACAGTCTTTTTTGAGGCCTTGTTGACAGTTCGGATAATTCGTGATAAATAACTTTGCTTCGAGAAACAGCTCCTATCCCCACCCGGGAAGTGTGTGCTTCTAACAAAAACAAGCATCCCCGCATAATGGAACACCAGTCTGAACGCTGCATACAAAAAAGCCGAGACAATTTAATGATCTCGGCTTTTCATAATGACCGACATAGGAATTCCCTAATCGGTTGGAACGATACTATTTCTTTTCTTTAGATTTATAGGTATTTACGAGACAGGCGTGAAAGGGAACGCACTGATTCGAGTGGTTTTCATAACACTGGGTGACTGCGGGAAAGTTTTTACGACAGGTATTTAAGCATCCGGACGAAACCTTCGTTTGTTCCTCCGCACTGAATTTTTTCTTCGTTTGAGATTCAACGCAATTTACGTAAAAATCGCAAATTTGCCCGCACGCGGGGTTTTGTGCTTTTAAATTGCTGGAACCCAACAACGTGGAAACTAAGAGAGTTAGGGTGAGTAGGAGAGTCTTATTCATAGGCATAAATTTTAATGTACTAGCGACGCAGGGATTCGAACCCCGGACCTGCGGATTATGATTCCGTTGCTCTAACCGGCTGAGCTACGTCGCCGTCATTCCTCTGGATGAAATCTGTTTCCAGACTTCCCCGGTCATTTTTTCTTGAATCCTCTCTTTGTCAAAGATTTCTCAAGGTGCAAAAAGGGATTGAAATGGAACAAGGTCAATATCCAAGTTTATTGGACCTTCATTGAATGAGCTTGTTCCAACTTTCGGCGTTTTTTCCATTATCGGAAACAAATTCTTTACTGAGGTTGTTTCGTTCTAAAAATAGATTTTTCAGACTTTCTTCGTAGATTTTTCCCAGATATTCCCACTGTTTCCGTTCCGTCGTCGAGGATGGAACGTATTTAGAATGCGCCTCTCTAAGCAGAAATTGCCGAGGAAGGATTATTTCATCTAATTCTCGTAATCTGTTTCTTTTTTGGCGCTCTATCTTTACCGAGGTGATTCCGTATTCCATCTCCAAATATTTTAATAATTGTCGATCGCTTCTTCCGGTATACTTGTCGATTAATCGAATCGTTCTCTCTTCGAATAGGGCCTCGATTCCGGACTCCAATTCGCCTACGGGAATCTGCCCGATCCAAGTTTCTAATTTTGTCTTGGCTTCATCTTTCTTCGGTCGTTCTTCAATCCAGAGCGAAATCAATCTTTCCCACGCATCCGTCCAGATAGCGGTCACTAAAAGTAAATGAAACGAGAATGAAAAATATGCGTTAGGGCGATATTCCAGGATCGTTCCTTCCGTTTCATTAAGTTCGCCCAATGCCTTTAAAACATGATTATATTTTCTTAATACTCTTGTCAGAATAAATTCTCTCACAAGAGAACTTAGTTGACCCGATTCGCCGAGTTCCTTCCATTGAATTCTTAAAACTCTTTCCGGCGAAATCGAAGAACCGAAAAGAAGCGCTTCAGGGAGAATTAAATCTCTAGAAACGGTAAAATCATTATTTTTTGAAGCCCAGGAGTTGGAAAGAAGTAGAATCGAGTTGAATCTTGAATCTATCGCTTCCGAAAAGGTAACAATCGGATAATTGGGGATTTCCATATTCAAAATTTCTTCGGCTTGCTGACGAATCCGCTGCAAATCTTTCAGGATCTGAAAGAAGGCTTCGGTGACGCTTCCGGGTGCATCGGTCCATAAAATTAATCGATTCCCGTGCAAGATGGGCGGCAGAAGAAATGAAAGTTTTCGTTCCGGATCGGATTCTGTCGGAGTTGCCTGAATCGGAAATCCTTCGAATTTCGATATTTCGCTCCAGCCTTCGGTTCCTATCGGCAGAAAGGAATATTCCGTAGCACCGTTCGCATTTCCCCATTCTATTATGGCGGCCCAATATTGTCTCTGGACGGAGAATTCTTCCGAATTTTCTTTCGATTCCGAAATCCGGAGGTCACCAGGGCTCGGCCAAACTACCTCATTCCTCATCGGTTTCCCCTTGAGTACGATTTGAGCGGAGTGTACCGGATCGGTACAAGCGCAGGCTAAAAGGAGAGCGTGTTCGCACTCTTGAAAATTCCATTGAATCCATTGATGTGGAGTT
This sequence comes from Leptospira fainei serovar Hurstbridge str. BUT 6, assembly GCF_000306235.2. Taxonomy (NCBI): domain Bacteria; kingdom Pseudomonadati; phylum Spirochaetota; class Leptospiria; order Leptospirales; family Leptospiraceae; genus Leptospira; species Leptospira fainei. Next base: position 8,729 of record NZ_AKWZ02000006.1, on the reverse strand, counting down.
TTTTCCTGATTGCCTCCGCTTCAAGGATTTTTAGCCTGAGCAGGAAGAGCTTTCCTTTCTTTAGTTAAGGTTTCGGGAAGAAGACTCGGATTACTAGGAAAAGCAAATTGCGAGTTGGCACGTGTTTTGCATAATTCTTGACGACCACGCATAGACGTGTGAATTAGAGACCCCTAGTAGAAAAACATAGGAGACACAGATCAATGGCTAAAAACGCCGCAGAGGTGATCGCTTACGCTAAAGCGAATAACATTCTTTTTTACGATTTCCGGTTCACGGACATTAAGGGTGCTTGGCACCACGTATCCTACCACGTTGATTCAGTGGGTGAGGATACTCTAAAGGGGCTTCCTTTTGACGGTAGCTCAATTCCCGCATGGCAACCGATTGACAAATCGGATATGCAACTGATTCCGGATCCAACTTCGATCTTCCTCGATCCTTTTACTGCAGATCCTACCTTGGTAGTAATTTGCGACGTATGGGATATTTATAAAAACCAAGCTTACGAAAAATGTCCTCGTTCCATCGCTAAGAATGCCGTGAAATACCTGCAATCTAGCGGAATCGGTGATACCGTATATTTCGGACCGGAAAACGAATTTTTCATTTTTGACGGATTGAAAGTTCGCGATGCCATCAATATTCAATATTATGAATTAGAGTCATCGGAAGGTATTTGGAATTCTCATACCGATATGCCTGGTTCCATCAACACCGGTCACCGCCCTGGAACGAAAGGCGGCTATTTCCCAGTTGCTCCGGTAGATTCTCAAGTGGATCTTCGCGCCGACATCGTTAAAACTCTGCATAAAATCGGAATGGAAACTTTCGTCGTTCACCACGAGGTTGCGCAAGCTCAAGGAGAAATCGGAGTTAAATTCGGAACCTTGATCGAAGCTGCCGATAATGTTCAAAAATTGAAATACGTCGTAAAAAACGTTGCTCACAAGTGGGGAAAGACCGCGACCTTTATGCCGAAACCTCTTTACGGAGATAACGGTAACGGTATGCACTGCCATCAATCTATTTGGAAAGGCGGTAAGAACCTATTCGCAGGTAACGGCTATCAAGGACTGAGCGAAATCGCTCTACATTACACTGGCGGCGTATTGAAGCACGGAAAAACCGTTGCCGCATTTACGAATGCTTCCACTAACTCTTACAAACGCTTATTACCAGGGTTCGAGGCGCCTGCGATTTTGGCATACTCTGCTCAAAACCGTTCGGCTTGTGCTCGTATCCCCTTCGTAAGCGGTGAAAAAGCCAAGCGCGTAGAGTTCCGCTTCCCCGATTCTTCCGCAAACCCGTATCTGGCATTCTCGGCAATGTTAATGGCAGGCTTGGATGGAATTCAGAATAAGATCGATCCGGGTCCGCCTCGGGAAGAGGACTTGTTTGAATTAACTCTGGACGAAATTCGTGAGAAGGGAATTCAGCAAATGCCTCATACGTTAAGAGAAGCGATCGAGCATATGCTTGCAGGAAAGGAAATCTTCAAGAAAGGAAGCGTCTTTACTGAAGAGTTCATTCAGACATACAAGGCTTACAAATTTGAAACCGAAATTTGGCCTTGGGAAGGACGTCCGCATCCGTTCGAGTTCCTAACTACGTATTCTTGCTAATAAGCAAGCGTCGGTAGTAACTAAAACCCCGAGCCTAACAACTCGGGGTTTTTTATTTTGAACCGATCTTCTTACTCGCCGAGGGAATTTTTTCAACAAGTAGGATCTGCAGTTTTTCCGGGCTTATGGAATTTGATCTAGGTTAGGCCTATCGGCATCAGGATATTTGGTCAGATATTCACTTACTGTTTCACGCTTTTTCGTCAGACGACTTCGGTGGTCCGAAATGATTTTTCCAAAGTCTAATTTTCCGGTAATTATTTCGAAGCGTTCCGTTTCCATCGTTCCGAGGTCAAGGTCCGAATCGTTTTCCGAAGCCTCGTCTGCGTATTTGACTGCCTGTTCCCAATATGGAATCGCCTCTTTATAAAAACCGTCGGCGACTTCGAACGATTGCTTAAGTTCGTGGGCGAAATCCAGGTTATAGAAGTAGAGATGTCTTTTATCGAATTGCGAGGCGATTCTCATATAAGATCTCATAATTTGGAGGTTGATATGCATGAATAGAAGAAGACGATACTTATGATATTCCTCCTCATTTTTCACCTGGCAAAGCGCGTTTCTAGGATGGCGAAACCTTCGATTCAAGCCGGCTTTTAAAAAAAAGATATTTCGACGAAGTTCATTCTCTTTATAATGCAATTTTAAGCCGTATAGCTCGTAATAATCCTCTAAGAATTTAGGCTCCCATTTGTGAAGTTTGTACGGTACCCAATCGGAGAATTTGGTATAAACGCCGTTCTTTTCGTATTCGTAATTATAGTCTAGATCGGGTTCGGCGCTGATTGAAACTGGAACCGAGATAAGGAAGGAATTACCCGAAAATACGAGTCCCAGTGCGAGAATGACTCCGATCGATCGCAGTGAGGGGGATTTTTCCTTCATCAGAATTTCTATCGGCAATTTTAGACGGGTCCAAAAACGTAAATTAGCGACTTTTCCTGTCCATTGTAGTATCTTTCGACGTCAAAGAGGAGAGTTCAGAAAATCAATGTTAGGATGGCAGGATTCTGAATTGACCCTTGAAGCCCATGCCTGTAATTAGGTGGAGAGCAATCAAAGCGGTTCTTCTCATTTTCGAGAATACACTGGCCGATTTCCGGTCTAAAACATACAGCACATGCACAGACCCGCGATAATAAAAAACATCGGCTTTCGTCCAATCAATGTAATTGCCGTTATCTTGGTTGTTCTTGCCCCATTGCAGCTTTGGGCGGAAGGATCTATCTCTCCGAATGCGGTGCAGTCCCTAAACCGATGGATAGAGAATGGAATTAACGGCGAATCCTTCTCTGTCTTTAGTGCGGTATTCCTATTTGCGGGCGGATTATTTGCGAGCTTACTCCCATGTGTTTATCCCTTGTATCCTATTACGGTCGGGATCATCCAGAGTCGAGGGCAATCGACAGAGAGTAAAATTCTACATCCGCTCTTATACTATGTAGGTCTTTCCTTCATGTATCTCTGCTTCGGAGTTCTTGCCGGCCTGACCGGCGGCGCTTTCAATACGATTCTTCGTTTTCCCGTGACCAATTTAATTTTATCGATTTTAATTTTTCTTTTAGCTCTTGCTTCCGTAAATTTGCTACATATACCGGGGCGTTATTCGAATAATACGAAGGGTTATCAAGGTTGGAAGGGAACTTTTCTTTTGGGAATGGGCGCCGGTTTCTTGTCATCTCCTTGTGTCGGACCGGTAGTTGTTGCGATACTAATCCAGGTCACTGCGGGAGTGGGCTCCGTATCAATTTCCTCTCTTGCGTTAGCTTCCGTTAAAATGACTCTGTTTGGTATGGGATTAGGGCTTCCATTCTTGATGATCGGTGTTTTCGGCCTGCATCTTCCAAGATCGGGAAAATGGTTAAAGTGGATTCAAATGTCACTCGGGCTTTTAGTTTTTTACTTTGCCTGGCTATATTATATAAAGGCGATGAATCTTTGGGGAGTTCAAAACCATCTTAGCATATCGATACTTGTAGCCGGATTAGGAATTTTCTTAACGAGTTATTTTTATCAAAATAAAATTCTTCATAAGACTGAGCGAACTAAAAAAGCGTTATTGTTAACCGGTTCGGTTTTGTTTATCGCATTGTTTATTCGACTGGTCGGTTGGGGAACCGCACCCGACGTATATAAAGAGGATCTCATCGAACAGCATGGAAATTTAGGTTGGCATCGAGTTTCGCAGGCCGCTTTTGAAGTCGCAAAATCCGAAGCCCGCCCGGTCTTCGTGGATTTTTACGCCGATTGGTGCACAAATTGTAAGGAGTTCGAAGAGCTAACACTTTCGGACCCGGAATTAAATAAGGCTTTGAACCATGCGGTTCTTTTGAAAATAAAAGATGACGATAAAGAATTTCAAAGTTTTGAACAAGATCCTAGATTTCCCGAATTAAAAATCGGTCTCCCGTTCTTCGTCATTTTCTCACCCGACGGTCAGGTACTATTTAAGACGAATAATTATCTTAATACTCCGGATATGATTCGAACTATTCGCGGTGAATTCGTACAAGCCAAAGTAGAAAATTACAAAACCAATTAACTAACTTTGCGACGGATTGAAAATACTCCGATAGTCTCTTTCTCGGGTATAAATAGCGTTATCGAGATGGAGACTATCGTTATAGAAAGATTGGAACAGTTTACGCAGATACTTGAGGAGTTTCTTTCTCCCAGAGTCGCCACTTAATAATGAAGTAAATTCCTACGAGAATGAGCGCGATAGAAACATACTGAGATTGCGAAAAACCGTGCCAATAGTAACCGGTTAGAAATTCAGGATTTCCGTCCGCTGCCGGAATGTTCACCAATTTCGGCGGATCGATGAAAGGGATCACCGCTTTATTTACCCGGAGAAATTCTACCCCTAATCTTGCCAGTCCATGAAGAATCAGATACTGCGCACCTATGCTGAATTTACGAAAGTTTTGAAATCTCGCCCAACCTTGGAAATAAGCGAAATAGCCGAATGATATGACGGATTCGATAATCGGCGTATTCCAAACCGGGACCCCGGATGGATGAGCTCCCTCGTAATTGAAAACGAGTAGGGGAATTCGAATATCAGTCGCGAATCCATAACAACCGTCACCGGACACAAAACATCCCAAGCGACCGATTGCGTAACCTAATGCCATACTCGGAACCGAAGCGTCGAGATATGATTTAACATCCAAGTTGTGTCTGAGAATATAAAGAGTTACGAAGAGAAGTCCGAATAAAAATCCTCCGTAAAAAACAAGCCCACTTCCCGAGAAAAGGCTGCTCCAAAGGCCGGGACGGCCGGGAAAGCCGTTATAATGGGTTATGGGGTAAAGATACTTACCGTCAAAACCGGGGGTATCCACGAATACCTGATCCCAAATTTCAAAAATAAAAAAGATTTTTGCTCCGACAAGAGTACCGATAACGCCTAGGATTAAAAGCCAATCGGCATGCTCCGGCTCTAATCCTTTTCGTTCTAATTCTTTAGGCAGAAGATAAGAGGCCGCTAAAAAGGCCATTACGACTAAAAGACTGAACGTGGATAATCCATGCCAGTCTCTGCTGATATACTCTTGAACAAAGTTCATGAGCCATTTTGGAACGGGAATAACTTCGAACATGTTTCCTACTTTGGATCTATCTTCCCTAGTATTTTGTTCCCCAAAACGGGAGGGATTTCGGGGATTTTATTTGTACTATTCCATATTCACGAACTCGGCAGGGTCCATGGGAGGATCGTAGCCGATATGAACTTCGTAATGAACGTGAGGCCCGGTCGCCTTACCAGTTGAGCCCACGAGGCCGATCAGATCCCCTCTATTTACAACCTGATCTTTCTCAACAAGTACCTGAGAGCAATGCCCATATACCGTATAAAAACCGTTTAAGTGATTGATCCTTATACTTCTTCCAAGGCCGCCCGCCGACTGCCCGTTATCCGCGATGATTCCCGGAGCGGTTGCATAAATCGGAGTTCCTTCTCCGGCGGCAAAATCGATTCCGGAGTGGAACTCTCCTAATTGTACAAGCCCGAACGGATCCACGCGACCACCGAATGTGGAAGTCACAAAACCGACTCCGGGTTTTAGAGGACGCCCTCTCGGCATAGAATACAAGATCGACTCTCTTTCTTCCAAATAATCAAAGGCATTTTGAAATGCATGTTTTATTTTAAAGAGTTCAATATTGCGTTCGGCAAAACCTTCGACAGTATCCTGATACAAATCCATGTTAGTCGAAGATTCCGGCACGTCTTTTTTTAAACTGAATTCCGGGACGTAGTCAAAAGTTAATATGCGTTTCCAGGGAACTTCGTCCCACGCCACTAAATTTAATTGCTCGGTTTTACGCTCAAGTCCGGAAATTTCTTTCTTGGCGTCTTGCAAAAGAGAATCATAGTACAAAAATAAGCCGACATTGTTATCTGTTTTTCTAATCAGCTCCCTATCAGGCTCGAAAAAGAAGTTCATATAAATGACAAATGCAGCTGCGAGCAGGAACAGCGCGCAACCTAGAGCGGTTAAGAAGATCGCCATAAAGACGCTCACTTCCAAATTGAAAACGGCTTCATGATCGTGGGGAACTAAGAGAAAGGAAATTTTTCTGGATCCTTTTTCCCGGATTCGAGCCCAGCTCGAGCATGCGCGAAGGTATGATATTTTCAATCGTTCACGATAACTCGGTTGGTCTTCGAACTTTGCCTCTATGTTCATAGATTTTTACTTGCAGGTAGGGGTCCGAGGGGGATTATAGGACTGTACATCCTATCATATGAAATTCCTGTCCAATCTATTCAAGAAAAAAATAGGATCCGTCGAAGACATTCTAATTTACCCGGATGGAAAGCGATTCTACCGGGATGCTCATCCGATTCGGAAGAATATGATTGATGAGGACGCGGTCAAGATTATTCACCGCCTTCATAAATTCGGATACAAGGCCTATATCGTTGGCGGAGGCGTCCGCGATTTACTTCTCGAGCGTAAGCCGAAAGACTTCGACGTCGTGACTAACGCTACTCCGAATCAAATTAAAAAAATCTTTAATAACTGCAGAATCATCGGACGTCGATTTAAGATCGTTCATATTTTGTTTCGGGGAAAAGTAATCGAAGTAAGTACCTTTCGATCTCTTCCCGAACATCGCTTCGGTAAGCATGTCGAAGAGCAAGATTATCTGATCAAGCGGGATAATAAATTCGGAACTCCGCAAGAAGATGCGGCTCGTCGGGATTTTACTATCAATGCGCTGTACTACGATATCCGAAACGATTCCATCGTCGACTATGTCGGCGGATTCGACGACATCCGAAATAGACAATTGCGGGTGATCGGAAATCCTGAAATTTCTTTTCGCGAAGATCCTGTTCGCATGCTCCGCGCGGTAAAATTCGCCGTGCTACTCGGTCTTAAGATCGATAGAGGTACTTCCAAATCCATTAAGAAGAATACGTCCGAACTGGAGAAAGCATCCACTTCGCGCATGCTGGAAGAATACAATAAAATCTTTCGAACTTGGAAGACATCTCTGATTTTTCAAGGGATGGCGCAAAATCATCTTTTGGATGTTCTTTTTAAGGAAGCTTTCGAAAAAGAGCGAAAAAAGAATGCGGACTTCGGCGATAAATTTCTTCAAACCCGTATCGGTAAACGTCTAGTAATTGCGGATAAATTACTTTCCGAGCGGGAGGAATTGACTCCTCAAATCTTTTACGCCCTTCTATTTTCGGACATCGTTCAAGATGCGGTTTCTAAAAAAGGAGGACATCTAGTCGCTTCATTGAAGACGGCCCTCGAACCTATTTTCCAACGATTGGGTACTCCGAAAAAGGATAAAGAAAGATTAATTAAAGTCTTCGCATCTCAGGAGCGATTTTATCATACCGAGGACGAAAAAGCCTCTCAAAATAATTTCTTCCGGAAAAAGGATTTCTTTTACGACGCGTTCTACGTTTTTAAAATCAATGCGATTGCGGATAATAACGACAATGCATTACAATGTGCGTTCTTTTGGGAGATCTCCGTGCGAAAACGCCCCGTTCCTCCTTCAGGCAAAAGGGAAGGGCGCCCGTCTCGGAGCAATCATCGGAGAGAAGGCGCGAATTTTAAAGGAAGAGGTGGAAGACCGGATCGCGAAAGGAATCGTAGATCTGCCGCCGAAACAGAGGAAGAAAATTCAGACCAGCCGGTCGATCGACCTGGCCGTGGAAATGCTTCCGATTCTACCTATGACGAAGAATAAATTCTTTTGATTTAATTCCGTTGGGCAAGGAAGGATTCCCCACCCTTCCTGGGTGGGGAGCCTGTTGAAAAAGGGATGCAATTTTAGGGAACTTGCTAGATTTACGGAATGGCAAAGTTCAAGAATACGGATCCGAATCAGCTTAGAATGTACGTTTTAGAGTTCAAGGAATTGTTCGGGGAAGAACATCCGATTCACGGTTTTAAGAAAGTCATTGATCGGTTAGATTTCGAAGATTTCGAAAAGAATTACCAGAATGATGAGACTGGCAGACCTGCAATTTCACCGAAGAAAGTTATTTCGGCTCTTTTTTATTCCATTTTAATCGGCAATATCTCGATGCGGGAACTCTGTAGGTTATCCAAACTCAGAGCTGAATTGATCTATCTTCTGGATGGAGAAGAGCTGGATCATAGTTTTATCTCAAAGTTCAGAAAGACTCACAGAACTGAAATCGAAGATCTATTTTCTCAAACGGTATTTCTCGGTTACGAAAGCGGTTATATAGATTTTGAAACCGTTTCCATAGATGGCACTAAGATAAAGGCGAATGCGAATCCCGATGATATAGGGGACCTGGAAAAATTCGAGCTTAGACTTGAACAAATCGAAAAGGTAAGTAAGGTCAAATTTCAAGAATGGGAAAAGTCTGCCGATATGGATCGTTCTCAAATTCGAGACAAAAGAAAAGAATTAGAACTAAAGGCAGAAAAGCTTCAGGATGCGGTAAAATTCCTAAAAAAGCACAAAGACCGTCGTAGAGTCCATCTCTATGAGAGAGATTGCGATCTACAGAAAAAAGGAAACGTATTCCTGGTAGGTTACAATGCTCAAGCGGCGGTCGATTGCAAATCCAACATGATCATTTCTCACAGTGTG
>NZ_AKWZ02000005.1 GCF_000306235.2 Leptospira fainei serovar Hurstbridge str. BUT 6 | reverse complement strand
TTCCTATTTAAACAGGGATAGAAATATTCGGTATGCGATTTATCCGACACGCCGGAAATGTACGCTTATACGAAGGTTCGGAGTTGTACGCTTTTACGTCACAGCGGAAGATGAGCAGGGGTGTATTTTTAGACAGCCCGACGGAGATTTTGAGTTAGGCGGACATCCGACGGGTTTAGTTTTTCGACTTCGGCTTTGATATTTTCGTGTTCTGGCCGGAGGTGGATGTATTCCTACACGGTCGCTCCTGTTCTGATCTGGTGCCGGGATTTGAATTACATCTATATAGTTCGATTTGAGCGAGAGGTGTCAATGCCTGGCGTATTCGGAGCGAAACAGTTAGCTATAAGAAACACTTTTACTAACTCGGCATTTGGTTACTAATAGTAAATTAGAAAGAGATTTGAATTGCAACGAGTTTGGGTCGGACGTCGCCTAACTTCGGTTTGCCACTTCGCTTCGGGCTCGCTTTGCGACCCTTGCTCGGCCTTCGGCAAATCCGGCTTCGCCGGACTTCGGCAAACCTTGGCCGTTAGGCGGACATCCGACGGGTTTAGTTTTTCAACTTCGGCTTTGATATTTTCGTGCTCGGGGCCGGAGGAAAATTTATTCCTAGACGGTCGCTCCTGTTCTGATCTGGTGCCGAGATTTGAATTACATCTATATAGTTCGATTTGAGCGAGAGGTGTCAATGCCTGGCGTATTCGGAGCGAAACAGTCAGCTATAAGAAACACTTTTACTAACTCGGCATTTGGTTACTAATAGTAAATTAGAAAGAAATTTGAATTGCAACGAGTTTGGGTCGGACGTCGCCTAACTTTCGGCTTGGCACTGCGCTTCGGGTTGCTGCGTACCCTCGCTTGGCCTTCGGCACATTCCGCTTTGTCACTCGTCTTGCAAAAGCAAGCCTCGTTCCAAGTCCTTGCGGACTCGCGAAACGTCGCCAAGCCTCGGCCGTTATCTGCCATGCCGCGCCCCTCATTATCGCACCTGCCGTCCGTGGCAGGCTTGAATTTGCTATAGGTAAAGAATTAATGAATGTATTTGTTAGTCGACCGAACTGGATTCCAAAAGATTATTCAGTGGGATTGGAAAATTTCCTCCGGTTTCTTGAATCTCAAAGCCTAAAGTGTAGAACAATCGGAACAACAGATTTTCCTGCAAAATCTCCTTTAGACGAAGTTATTCGAGTAATGAAAGAATGTAAGGGCGCGATTATATTGGGTTATCCGCAGATTATACTTTCGAAAGGTAAAGTAAAAAGCAAGAATGTATCCGAACTTAAATTTGCTACTGAGTGGAATCATATAGAAGCTAGTCTCGCATATTCGTTAGATTTGCCGATATTGGTTCTTCATGACTTAAATGTAAGCAGAGGTATTTTTGACCGAGGTACTTTGAACAGATTTATATATGAACTTGATTTGAAGGAAAAGGATTGGATATTTAAAGAAGAAATTGTTGGAGCATTTAGTACCTGGAAGAAAGAGTTGGATAATAGACCAAATAGTATTAATGACTCAAAGCATCATCGGCTCTCTGATTTTATTGAAGAGTCAGGGATTTTATTCCGAGTAAAAAATGGAAAGATTGAAAGAAATGCATATTGTCCAGAATGTAAATTGCCTATGACCGTGTTCCCTCCAGGATCGAATGAAATTCTTTTTTGTTCAAAATGTGGCTTCCAGGCCCCCTTTAGGCCAAAAGAGATTGAAGAAGTAATTGATAGAATAAAACTATAATACAGCTAAAAAGAATATTTTTAGTCCGTATTTTATTGGAGATAGCATGGCAAAAAAGCGAGTATAGCCTAGTTACATAAAACTGGACACCTTTTTCGCTCGAATCGAGGTATAAAGAAGCGATGAGTAAAAAAGGGAAATACTCTCCGGAGTTTAAAGAGCAAGCGATAAAACGCATATTAACCGGTTCTTTCACAATAAAAGAAGTAGCAGAATCGTTAGGAATCAGCTATTTTGTTTTGCGACAATGGAAGGCTGAATATATGAAGAAGTCTGACGAACAAAACCCTCCGACAGATAAACAAATCAAAGAGAGTGAGGAGTTAAGGAAACTTCGCAAAGAGAATTACCGACTTAAGGAAGAGAATGCGATTTTAAAAAAGTATTCAGCCATGCTTTCGAAGGAACAAAATCTCGATTAGAGTTTATGGAAGCGTATCGGTCCGAGTTTTCTATTAAGGGCATGGCAAGAGTATTAGGAGTCTCGAGATCGGGTTTCTATGAATTCATGAAACGAAGCAAGAATGCGTTAGAAAAGTATGATCCAGAGTTTGTAAAATTCATCTATGAGACCTGGCTAAGGCATGATAAGAATTATGGTTTCCTAAGGCTTTTTAAAGAGGTAAAGAAGGTTTATTCTTCATATGGGGCTCGGTCGGTTCGTAAAGTAATGAAACTTTGCGAAATAAGGGGAAAACAAGAGAAAAGCTTTAGGGCATTTACTACGGATTCCAAGCACTCTGGTCGAATAGCCCCTGATTTAGTAGGTCGAAAATTTAAACGTTTAAGAAAGAATGAAGTATGGGTTTCTGACATTACTTATCTTCGGTCCTCTTTCGGTTGGATCTATCTTTGCGTGATTTTGGATTTATACTCTCGGAAGGTTGTAGGTTGGTCAATAGGGACAAAAAATGATTCTCAATTAATATGCAAGGCTCTTTCCAGAGGATATGCAATTCGAAATCCTCCCAAAGGATTAATCTTTCATTCAGATCGAGGATCTAATTACTGTTCGAAGGAAACGCGACAACTTCTAATAGAAAATAAAATCAGAAGAGTAACAGTAGAAAGGGGAATTGTTGGGATAACGCA